>CAJXPP010000001.1 GCA_913058195.1 uncultured Gammaproteobacteria bacterium
ACACAGAGTAGATCGTCGGCAGCGTCAGATGTGTATAAGAGACAGGGATATTGATAGGCGATGGTTTTAACACTACTTGGAACTGATAATAATGCTGTAAACGGTTTGGGTTTTCACCATAACGACCATCAGTTGGGCGGCGTGAAGGTTGCACATAAGCAGCACTCCACGGCTCAGGGCCAATCGCGCGTAAGAAAGTTGCAGGATGAAATGTGCCCGCACCTACCTCCATGTCATATGGCTGGAGCAAGACACAGCCTTGCTCTGCCCAATATTGTTGGAGCCTTAAAATCAATTCTTGAAAGGTTTTTGGCGTATCCGCTACTGCTACTGATGTTGTAGTCATTCGTAAATATTCACAATCTATAATCAAAACTACCTGATTATAGCGAATATCCAGCTATTCTTATAGCTATAGAATGATAATCACACAGAAACAGTTCTCACTAGTCAGATTTCAGGTAAAATCAATAATCAAACAACTTAGTATTGAGTAGCTAACATGAGTCGACATATCGGCATAGTGATGGATCCTATTTCTGCCATCAATATCAAAAAAGACAGTAGTTTTGCAATGCTGCTCGCCGCCCAAGAAAAGGGCTGGACGCTCTACTATATGGAACAACAAGATTTGTTCTTACATCAAGGTATTGTGTCAGCTGAGATGAAACGTTTCACAGTGCAAGAGAACCCTGATAATTGGTATCAGTTAGAAGAAGCTGAAACGCGTCCATTGAGTGATCTTGATGTTATTTTAATGCGTAAAGACCCGCCGTTTGATATGGAGTATATCTACAGTACCTATCTACTAGAACAAGCTCAGCAAGCTGGTGTTTTAATTGTGAATAATCCACAAAGCTTGCGTGATGCCAATGAAAAATTATTCACCGCTTGGTTTCCACAATGCTGCCCTGAAACGCTGGTTACTCGTAAAGCTCAACTTATCCGCGATTTTCACAGTCAACACGCCGATATTATTCTCAAGCCACTTGACGGCATGGGTGGCGCATCTATCTTCCGTATCAGACAAAATGATCCCAACTTTAGTGTCATCATTGAAACCTTAACCAATCATGGTAAAACATCGATCATGGCGCAAAAATTTATCCCCGAAATTACTGAGGGAGATAAACGAATTTTGATGATCAATGGCGAACCAGTACCTTATGCTTTGGCTAGAATTCCTGCTGAAGGAGAAACACGGGGTAATCTAGCTGCCGGTGGACGAGCTGAAGGGCGTCCTTTATCTGATAACGATAAATGGATTTGTCAGCAAGTTGGGCCTAAATTACGCGAAAAAGGGCTGTTGTTCGTCGGTTTAGATGTAATTGGTAACTATCTAACCGAGATTAACGTGACAAGCCCAACCTGTATTCGCGAGCTGGATTCACAGTTTAACTTATCTATTGCAAGCGATCTTATGGACTGTATCGAGCAGCAGTTATCATGAAATTAACAGCACTTTTGTTCATTTGTCTTACCTTTTTATCTGGCTGTGAAAGTGAGCCTCAAACACGGCAAGCAAAGTTCTTTGCCTTTGGCACTGAAATCGATGTCAGCTTATATGATGTCGATACAGAAAATGCCAACAACACCATTGATGCTTTAGAACAGGCTTTCTCCAATGTAAATCATGACTGGCATGCATGGCAACCAAGTACATTGACCAATATTAATCAAGCCATCAGTGAAGGGCTTCCAATTGCTATAAAACCTGATGCTGCTGAACTGATTATTCTTGCTAAAACACTTGCTAATGATAGCCAGAACTTATTCAATCCTGCTGCTGGTAAATTATTTGAACTATGGGGTTTTCATCAAGATAATTGGTTTGAATCCCACCCTCCACCAGCACAAACAGAAATAGATCATTGGCTATCAAACACTCCAACAATGAATGATATTCATATAGAGAATGGTGAGTTAACAAGTACAAACACTGAAGTAAAATTAGGCTTTGGTGGATTTGCAAAAGGATTTGCTGTCGATGCAGCTATTAAAGCCTTAGGCCAACAGGGTATTACTAATGCAATTGTTAACATTGGCGGCGACCTACGTGCCATTGGTTCTCATGGTAAACGTCCATGGATAATAGGCATTCGCCATCCTCGTCACCAAGGGATTATTGCCTCTATTGCTCTAAAAGGTGATGAAAGTGTGTTTACCTCAGGAGATTACGAGCGTTTTTTCCAATATGAAGGTAAACGCTATCCGCATATCATTGATCCTCGAACTGCATATCCTGCTGACCAAGCAACGTCTGTAACAGTCCTACATACTAAGGCTTCTGTTGCTGATGCTGCAGCAACAGCTCTATTTGTAGCAGGTAATGAATGGCCTACAATTGCAAAATCAATGGGTATTACTCATGTTATGCTTGTCAGACCTGATGGTGACATTGAAATGAGCCCACAAATGGAAAAACGGATCCGTTTAACTAATAATATTAAACCAGCAATTATAAGAGAACTATAGATTTAACTATGGGTAAGATAACAGCCACTGATCGGCTCATTTTCACACTGTTATTTTCAGTTATTATCCACTTGGTTATAGTCTTGGGTGTCAGTTTTAATACTGCCTCACCGTTAACTAATGCACCTCAAATGAGTCTTGATATCACCCTTGTTAAGCAACAAACTCAAGAAGCACCTGATAAAGCTGATTACCTTGCTCAAGCGGATAATGATGGAGGAGGCGAGATAGAGAAAAAAACACCTGAGCCTAGTCCAGAATTATCTCAACCTTCAAATGAACCCGCGTCTTCATCAAGTTCAGTATCAACGGTTTCACCCATACAAAACACACCCAAGCTTGAACCAATTAGCATACCTAAGAATGCAGCTACCCCAGCAGTTTCAGAAAAAAAATCCACCCCCAAAAAAGTAGTTAAACAACAAACTAGTCCGAGTAAGACTCTTGTGCAACAAAAAGCTGAACGTATCGTCCATCAAGCATTAGAACTGGCAGATAAACGTCAAGAGAAGGCTGAAATAGCGCCAGCTGAAAAACCAAGGATCACTGCTAGAAAATTGATTTTGCCATCTCAAGGTGAGATTTCACAACTAGAAGAACAGTTTGATGCCATTGCAATGGCACTCAGTAAAAAACCTAAAAAGAGAACCCTGTCTGCATCAACAAAAGAATATGCCGCAGCCGCGTATATGAGAGGCTGGGAAATGAAGGTTGAGCGGATCGGCAACTTTAATTATCCTCAAGAAGCCAAACGTAAGGGCATCAATGGTAGCTTGATGCTAACTGTGGACATAAACCCTGATGGTAGTGTGCCGCCAGATGGTATTGTAATTTCCCGTTCATCTGGTCATAAAATACTGGATGATGCCGCCGTTAGAATTGTTCGCCTTGGCGCTCCTTATTCAGCCATTCCTGACAACGTTTTAAAAGATAGTGATATGCTAACTATTATCCGTACATGGAAGTTTGAGACTAATCGCGGCCTATCTGCTCGCTAGTTCATAACCCATCTGTGCTTTACTACAATCACTCGGCGTCACATCTAACTGAACTTGCAACTTACTCGCAATAAGCATCAATGCATCAACATTGCCTGACTTTAATTCTAATTCCAATTCATGGATTGAGCTTGTTTTATCTCCAGCTATAACCTTTCCATAATCATATGCCAGCTCCACCAGCGAGTTATCTGCTAACTTCAGCTGTAAGGTATCGCGCATAAAATCAGTAGTAAATAGTGGCACTAACTGTGACCAAAGGTTCGGTTCATCAATCATAGTTAATAAGGGCGTTTGCCTGAGTGTACTTAAATCCCATTCAGGCCCATCAAGTGGGAACTCCCACTCTTCTCGCTGGTGTAAACCATCCTTTACTACACCAGCTGTTTTCACTGTCTGCCACCACGTATCGTTATACTGTCGCATACGTAAACCTACTTTTTGCCCACTTAAATACTTATCCGCAGTATCAAAATAAGTACTGACTAAATGGTGTGTTTCTAATTCTCCAATAGTCATCGGTGCTAAGAAACTCAATGTTCTCAGATCAATTTTTTGGGTATTATTTACGACTAGTTTTACTTCCTGCTCTAGACTCATTTTTTTAACAATCCTGCTAAATAGTGTCCTGTATGAGAGGCTTTATTCCTAGCGACTTCCTCTGGCGTACCGATCGCTACAACCATACCACCACCAGAACCACCTTCTGGCCCCATATCAATAACCCAGTCAGCAGTCTTAATCACATCTAAATTATGCTCAATGACCACAATGGTATTGCCACGATCACGTAAGCGTTGTAATACTTTCATTAGCTGTTCTATATCAAAGAAATGTAAACCTGTAGTCGGTTCATCAAGCACATATAGAGTCTTACCTGTATCGCGCTTGGATAATTCTTTTGCTAATTTGATACGTTGCGCCTCACCACCCGACAGAGTAGTCGCATTCTGACCCAACTTAATATAAGTCAGACCCACGTCCATCAGTGTTTCGACTTTTTTAGCAACAGTAGGAATATTTTTGAAAAATTCAGTCGCTTCTTCAATTGTCATATCCAGAACATCGGTAATCGTCTTACCTTTATAGCGAATATCTAAGGTTTCACGGTTATAACGCTTACCTCTACACACATCACACGGTACATAAATATCAGGTAAAAAATGCATTTCAACTTTGATTAAGCCATCACCTTGGCATGCTTCACAACGGCCACCTTTCACATTAAAACTAAACCGTCCAGGACCGTAACCACGTGATCGCGCTTCAGGTGTACCTGCAAATAATTCACGCACAGGCGTAAAAATCCCTGTGTATGTGGCAGGATTGGAGCGCGGCGTACGCCCAATGGGACTTTGATTGATAGCCACCACTTTATCGAGCTGCTCTAAGCCCATAATTTCACTATGTGGCGCAGGTTCATCTGAGGCTTTATTCAATGTTTTCGAGGTCATTTTCAATAAGGTGTCATTGATTAAGGTAGATTTACCTGATCCCGAAACACCTGTCACGCAGGTCATTAGACCGATGGGAATATCGATATCGACATTTTTTAAGTTATGCCCACAAGCTCCACGTACACTAATCATTCGTCCGGTATGAAAAGGAATTCGTTCAGTTGGTATTTCAATCTTACGCTTACCTGATAAATACTTACCAGTAAGTGACCGCTCACTCTTCATTATTTCCTCAGGTGTACCTTGCGCTACAATTTCACCGCCATGAACACCAGCCCCAGGACCAATATCTAAAACATAATCAGCACTGCGAATAGCATCTTCATCATGCTCAACTACAATGACAGTGTTGCCAAGATCACGTAATTTAGTCAGTGTGCCTAAAAGGCGGTCATTATCACGTTGATGTAGGCCAATTGAAGGTTCATCAAGAATATACATCACACCCACTAGCCCAGCACCAATCTGGCTCGCCAATCTAATTCGCTGTGCTTCACCGCCCGACAAGGTATCAGCACTACGTGACAAACTTAAATAATCTAGACCAACATTAACTAAAAAGCTGAGCCGCTCAGAAATTTCTAACACAATTTTACTGGCAATTTCACCACGATTGCCTGGCAAAGAAAGTTGTTCAAAGAACCGTTTGGCTTCACCAATAGGTAAGTCACTCACTTCAGGCAACGAAGTCGTGCCAATAAAAACATGACGCGATGCCTCATTTAACCTTGCCCCAGAGCAATCAGGACAAGAGCGAACAGTATGATATTTAGCTAGGTCATCGCGCACGCTATTAGATTCTGTTTCATGATAACGACGTTGCATATTCGGTATAACGCCTTCAAAAGTATGACTACGTGTCACGGCTTTACCTCGGTCACTGATATAACTAAAATCAATGGAGGTTCGGCCACTACCGTATAGCACTACTTTTCTTACAGCGTCTGATAGCTCTTCAAATGGCATATCAAGGTCAAATTGATAATGCTTCGCCAATGAGATTAATAATTGATGATAATAGGCATTGCGACGATCCCAACCTCTCACCGCACCTGCGTTTAAACTTAATTCTGGATGAGTCACTACCCGAGCAGGATCTACAAATTGTTTAACGCCCAAACCATCACAGGTTCCGCAGGCACCAGCAGGGTTATTGAATGAGAACATGCGAGGCTCCAACTCTGCAATTGAATAAGCGCATGTTGGACATGAGAATAATGATGAAAATAAGGTCTCATTACCCTCTTCATCCATTGATGCAACCAAAGCTACGCCTTCTGTCATCCGCAGTGCTGTTTCGAATGACTCTGCTAAACGTTGTTGTAGATCTTCGCGTACTTTGAAGCGATCAACCACTGCCTCAATAGTATGCTTTTTACGCAGTTCTAATTCAGGCGGATTATCTAACTCGATCACTTTGCCATTAACACGCGCACGAACAAAGCCTTGAGCACGCAAGTTTTCTAAAATATCTTTATGTTCACCTTTACGATCTTGTACTACAGGTGCCAGCAACATCATTCGGTCGCCTTTTGGCATTGCCAAAACAGTATCAACCATCTGGCTCACTGTTTGTGCCGCTAAAGGTAAATCATGTTCAGGACATCGAGGCTCGCCCGCTCGCGCAAATAATAGCCGCAAATAATCATAAATCTCAGTAATCGTACCGACAGTTGAGCGTGGATTATGTGATGTTGATTTTTGCTCGATTGAAATAGCAGGCGACAATCCTTCGATATGATCGACGTCTGGCTTTTCCATCATCGATAGAAATTGGCGCGCATAGGCCGATAAGGACTCCACATAGCGGCGTTGTCCCTCAGCATAAAGCGTATCAAATGCTAATGAAGACTTCCCTGATCCAGATAGGCCTGTAATTACTATCAGTGAGTCACGAGGCAAGTCAACGTCAATATTTTTTAAGTTATGAGTGCGCGCACCGCGAATACTTATGCTTTTCATCACGCTTCCGTATAAAATGATCCAACAGATAAATATACTACTCAGCTGGTTATGACGCAAAAACAAACTACACCTCAATCTATGACGGCTCTAGAAAAACGCAGTATTTCGGGCCTGTCCAGCATCTTCGCTTTACGAATGCTTGGCCTATTTATGATCTTGCCAGTGTTTTCGCTTGCCGCCAATCAATATGAAGGTGCAACGCCAATATTAATTGGTCTAGCCATTGGTGCATATGGTTTAACTCAAGCCTTATTACAGATCCCTTTTGGCATGTTATCCGATCGTATAGGTCGCAAACGAGTGATTACCATCGGCTTATTATTGTTTGCAGCTGGCAGTGTGGTGGCCGCCTCAGCCGATTCTATTTATATGGTTATTGCTGGGCGTTTGTTACAAGGTAGTGGTGCAATTGCGGCAGCAATTATGGCATTGACAGCTGATCTCACTCGCGATGAACATCGTACCAAGGCTATGGCAAGTATCGGCATTAGCATTGGCTTATCATTTTCTATTGCGCTAGCAAGTGGTGCAGCCTTAGAACACTGGATTGGTTTATCTGGCATATTCTGGGCAACGGCAGTCTTATCATTGGTAGGTATCGCTGTTTTACACCTTTGGGTACCGACACCCGTACGAATTAGTAGTCACCGTGATTTAAAGCCTATTCCACAACAATTTATGACTGTATTTCGTAATGCCGATATTATGCGTATGGTCGTTAGTATTATGCTATTACATAGTCTGCTGACTATCAGTTTTATTGCCCTCCCAATTGCCTTATATGAACATGCTGGTTTAGCAAAAGATCAGCAAGCACTTGCTTACCTTCCTATTTTAATTCTCGCCTTCATCAGCATGGTGCCTTTCATCATCATTGCAGAAAAATATCGTAAGATGAAACCTGTCTTTATCGGCGCTATTATTGCGCTTGGCATTGCCGAACTTGGCTGGAGTCAATTAAGCAGCTCACTCGCAGGCATGTTATTTTGTTTATGGTTATTTTTTACAGCGTTTAATATATTGGAAGCTAGTCTGCCATCATTAATGTCAAAATTAAGCCCGCTTGCCAATAAAGGCACTGCAATGGGCGTATATTCTAGCGCCCAATTTATAGGCGCCTTTATTGGTGGCGCTTCAGGTGGCCTGATCTATAGCAAACTAGGGCTTTCTGGCGTATTTATAGCTGGCACCGTTATCACCGTAATCTGGCTTATAGTAATATTGCCTATGCGCCCACCCAAACATTTATCAACTCGTATTATTCACCTTGATTCCATCTCTAAACAAAATACTGCTGAAATAGCTAATAAACTCAACAGTATTAACGGTGTAGTTGAAACCGTTATCGTCGTTGAAGAGCACGTCGCCTATGTTAAATTCTCACCCGACGAGATCGATAGTGACGCCTTAGATGCATTTCAGTAGAATGTCAGGGTAATACTAAATTTACGCTTAAGGAGCACACCATGTCAGTAAACAAAGTTATTCTTGTAGGACGATTAGGCGCAGAGCCAGAAAGTCGTGCATTTCCGAATGGTGGCTCAATTTGCAACCTACGTCTTGCTACATCTGAAAGCTGGAAAGACAAGCAAACAGGCGAACGTAAAGAGCGCACAGAATGGCACCGAGTAACACTCAATAATCGTTTAGGTGAAATTGCTCAGCAATATTTGCACAAGGGTTCGCAAGTATATATTGAAGGTCGTATTCAAACGCGTAAATGGCAAGACCAAAGCGGTCAAGATCGCTATTCAACTGAAATTGTTGGCAATGAAATGACAATGCTTGATAGCAAAGGCGCTGGCGGTGGAGCACCTCAAGGTGGCGGTTACCAACAAAGCACTCCTGCAGCATCTCAACCACGTAACGCAGCGCCACAACCAGCCTCGCCTTCAGCAGGCCCAGATTACGGTGCCCCTCAAGGTGGTGCGGATTATTTAGATGATGACATTCCTTTTTAGAGGACATGATTCCATAACAATCTAAACCTACACTAAGGCTCATATTTTATGAGCCTTTTTTACATCTGTTTGCCAGCTTCACAGTCAGTGCTTTAAACCGCACCGGAGATCAAATGAAAAAAGTCGCCCACGCTTATATTCGACCTACTCATACTCTAAATTTATTATCGCAAGAAGAAATTTATAAACTTAGCAATCCAAGTGATGCTCAGTATAATTTGTTCAGAGAGTGTGCGCTTGCTGTGCTTAATACTGATAACCTTCAGGACGATGCTGAAGAATTACTCAATGACTATGCTGACTTTGATATCAAACTTACCCCTCAATCCCGTGGCGTGGCATTAGAGGTATTTAATGCACCGGCACAATCCTTTGTTGATGGTGAAATAATCACCGGTATTCAAGAGCACCTTTCGTCTGTATTACGCGATATTGTCTATACCGACTTCAAAGTTCTGACCGAAGCTGATAATGTCAGTATCACGGACAAAGTGTTTCATATTTTACGCAATGCAAATGCCATTAAGCCTAACCAATCACCTAATATAGTGGTCTGTTGGGGCGGCCATTCAATTCCCCGCGAAGAATATGATTATGCAAAACACGTTGGCTACGAACTTGGCTTGCGTGGTCTGGATATTATTACCGGCTGCGGAATTGGTGCTATGAAAGGCCCAATGAAAGGGGCCGCTGTAGGTCATGCCAAACAACATATTAGCAATGGGCGTTATATCGGCATTAGTGAACCAGGTATCATTGCTTCTGAATCACCTAATGCGATTGTTAACGAATTAATCATCATGCCCGACATCGAAAAGCGACTCGAAGCATTTGTTCGCCTAGGCCATTGTTTTATCGTATTTCCAGGCGGGGTCGGCACTGTTGAAGAAATTCTATACTTACTCAGTATTTTGTTACACCCCAATAACCAAACTGGGATTCCACTAATTTTTGCTGGTTCAGAAAGTTGTCGAGAGTACTTTACGACTTTAGATAAATTTTTACGTTTTTGTCTCGGTGACGATATAAGTAAACTATATCAAATCATTATTGCTGAACCCGATAAGGTAGGTAGCTTAGATAAACAAGCTGTCGAGAAAATTCACGACCAACGACGAAATAATAGTGAAGCCTATTACTTTAATTGGCAGCTAAACATTGCGGAAGAATTACAACAGCCCTTTGAACCTACTCATGACAATATGGCTAAGCTACGGCTTGATCCCTCATTACCAAAACATGAGCTAGCAAGCCAGTTACGAGCAGCTTTCTCAGGCATCGTTGCCGGCAACGTTAAATCAGTTGGCATTCGCGAAGTTGCCCAATATGGTCCCTACCAAATTCATGGCACGCCAGAATTAATGAATGCCATAGATGAGATTTTACGCACATTTGTAACACAAAAAAGAATGAAACTGGGACAATCTGAGCAAGATTATCAACCTTGCTACCAAATAGTGTGAAGGACCTTTTTTACATCTCTAATGCTAATTAAGCAGTTCAAAACTCGTCACATAAACAAGCTCACATGCATGGGCGCCGGTATCTTCGCGAGTTAATGAACTTTGCCAGTGCCAGCCATCTTTTGCGTCAACACGTACTAAGGAGCCTGTTATACGAATTATCTGACCTTGTTTAACTTGGTCAATCATATCTTCTATTAAGCCATTTGCAGGGATAAGGTGCATATTTGCACTTTGAGTTTCAATCTCTCGTCTCGGGATTGGGAAAGCATCAGTTCGCCAACGATACCACCGACCCGACTGAGATATCTCTATATTATCTAATACGCTTTCATCTGACATTTTCTGCCAACCCAAGGCTAAATCAATCGATGATAAGTCAGACTCTCGACCTAGTGAATACGTCTCTTTCGATAAGACTTTGGCTTTAATATCAAAACTTGCTAATGGCGTAATTAGATAATTATCGATCACTATTTTAGTAGTATTCAGCACCTTTTCTTGTCTTGGCAGATCTGCAACCATTACCCCCGGCCCGAGCATTACGGTCTGTTCCGGCCCAAAATACTTCCAGCCTATAAAGGTGGCAACGGCAATGAATACTAATTTTCTCATTTCATCAGAACGTCATTTAGTTTAAATCGTTTGCCTGCCCAAATAATTAAAAACAATACTGGAACGCCCATCAAAGCTGTTATTAAAAAGAAACTTTGGTAGCCCATAACTTCAACCATTGTGCCTGAATAACCACCTAACACTTTTGGTAACAAGGTCATCAATGAACTGAAAATAGCATATTGCACTGCCGTAAATGACACATTGGTTAAGCTTGATAAGAAGGCAATAAAAGCTGCACTTGCCAAGCCCGCCGATAAATTATCTGCTGAAATAACAATATATAGTAAGGTCATATCATGACCAGATTGAGCAAGCATCATAAATAATAAATTGGTTAGTGCTGATAATAATGCACCCAAAAATAAGATCCGCATGACGCCAAAACGTACCGCTAATATGCCACCTACAAAACCACCTACAATGGTCATAAGAAGACCGAAGCTTTTTACCACGTTGGCTATCTCAGGCTTTGTGAAACCTAAATCTTGATAAAATACATTTGAAATCACACCAAGCACAATATCTGAAATCCGATACAAACCAATTAAAGCGAGTAATAACCAAGCTAATGACCAACCATAACGCTGAAAAAAATCTTTCACGGGCGCAATATATGCTTGTTCAACAACGTCTTTTTTGACTACGCCAGCCGTAATGGCAACTTTAGCGATAAGACTCGCGACAAATAATGCCAGTAATAAACGTAAAAATTCAGTGATAAACCCAGCTAAATGTGAATTTATAAGTAGTGGTTGCAATGCTTCTTTCAATATCAGCGCCAACGGCGAACTGTAACTGTATGTGAGAATAAACCCTGTCACAGCTATGATGAATAAGACTAAAAAGCCCAGATAATCATGTCCTTGTAATAGGTTTTCATTATTTTTTTGTTCTGGCTCATTAATAATAAGTGTCGTTATGAGGCCAATTGACATCATCATCGCCATTACCAAATAACTCCACTTCCATGCAGAGTAACTGTATTCATCCATCGTTGAACCGAGGTAGCTAGCTATATATAAAGCACCTGCCCCCGCTATCAACATTCCAATCCGATAACCTGCAACATAACTTGATGACATCAATGCTTGTAAATCAGACTCTGCTGACTCAATTCGATAAGCATCTAATACTATATCTTGTGTTGCAGATGAAAAACCGAGCAATACTGCCGCCCATGCCATTGCAGTCAGCGCGTCAGTAGCGGGGTCAATAAATGCCATCAAACTAATAGCAGCGATAATCATGATCTGTGAGAGTAATAACCATGCTCGTCGTCGTCCAAAATATTGCGTTAATATAGGTATCGATAATTTATCAATTAATGGTGCCCACACAAATTTGAATGAATAGCCAAGCGCTGCCCAACTAAAATAGGTTACAGCTGACTTCTCAATGCCAGCTTCTCTTAACCATAGACTCAATGACGAGAAAATAAGTAATAATGGCAATCCTGCCGATATGCCAAAAAATAACATTGTAATAACACGAGGGTGTTTAAACGTTCTTAATGTATCTAACCAACTTTGGGCTGGGATGGCTGTTTTCATTACGGTGCTATTTGGTAATCGTAATCGATTATTAATGGCGCATGATCTGAGAAGCTTTGCTCACGATAGATTTCAGTTGCTTGCACTTTACCTTTTAAACTTGGTGATAAGATATGGTAATCAATGCGCCAACCGACATTGTTAGCTCTTGCCTGTCCACGGTTAGACCACCAAGTATATTGATGTTCTTGTTGCGGCAACTCACGAAAGGCATCAATAAAACCGATGTCGTCAAATAAGGTATCAAGCCAAGCGCGCTCTTCAGGTAAAAAACCTGAATTCTTCAAATTGCCTTTCCAGTTACGGAGATCTTCATTTTTATGAGCAATATTCCAATCGCCAGTCACAATATAGTCTCGACCTGAGGCTTTCATATGTTCCATTTTCGCCATCATATGATCCATGCATCGGTATTTGAGCAACTGGCGTTCTTCTTTAGATGATCCTGATGGCATATAGAGAGAAATAACACTTAAATTACCAAACTGCGCTTCGATATAACGGCCTTCGCTATCAAATTCCTCATTACCCATACCGATAATGACTTCATCAGGTTTTTGACGGCAATATAAGGCAACACCACTATAGCCCTTCTTTTGCGCATCATGGTAGAAACAAGAATAACCTTGAGGGTGATAAAGCTCGTCACTTAACTGATCAATTTGCGCTTTTGTTTCTTGAACACAAACTACATCTGCCTGTATTGCTTTTAGCCAATCAAAAAAACCTTTTCGTCCTGCCGCACGAATGCCATTTACATTCGCTGTAATAATTTTCATATCTGTATCCATTATTTTCAATTGCAAACATCATACCACTGTATTAATAATGCTTCGCCCGGCAGTAAAATAATGTATAATTCCCAGCAACTTAGAGTTAACACTCCCCTGAAGCAAGTAATTATTTAATAATTGCTCCAACTATTTCTTTACAATTGAAATAAAGATCGGGATAATGCTCTGTTCATTATATACATATAGCTAAAATTTTCGGAGAAGTACTTTGGCAAACTCAGCACAAGCAAAAAAACGCGCTCGTCAAGCGGAAGATAGCCGCCAACGTAACGCTAGTCAGCGTTCAGCAATGCGTACAACAGTTAAAAAATTGCATACAGCAATCGCTGAGGGTGACAAAGAGCAAGCAACTTCTGCTTTTCAAGCCGTAGTTCCAGTTTTAGATAAAATGGCTCGTAAAGGCATTATTGCTAAGAACGCTGCAGCACGTAGCAAAAGTCGCTTCAACGCAACTGTTCGCGCAATGTAATTCGAGCGTTAATCGCTTATAAAAAACCGACTTAATGTCGGTTTTTTTATGTCTGTAATAAATAGAACGTGTAAAAATTAACTCGTTATAATTAAGTTGTCACGATGAATTAGCTCTGGCTCATCAACATAACCCAGCAACACTTCAATCTCTGTACTGGAATGCCCCATTAAACGACCTACTTCTTCAAAATTATAGTTAACTAAGCCCCGAGCTACTTCTTTACCTGAAATATCACAGCAAACAATCATTTCACCGCGAGAAAATTGACCTTCGACTTGCTTAACACCGACATGAAGTACACTACGTCCTTGTTGTCGAATAACACTAACCGCACCATCATCTAAGATAACGCGACCTTTTACTTGATGCGTTAATAGCCATTGCTGACGTGCAGTAATAGGCTCATCATCAGGCCATAATAAAGTACCCACTCCAGCGCCTGCAGCTAATTGACGTAAATTATCAGACACCTCACCAGACAAAATAACCGTTACAGCACCTGAGCGAGCAGCTCGGCGGGCAGCCAGTAATTTAGTCGCCATACCACCACGGCCTAATGAACCTGTGCCTTCCCCAGCCATATCATCTAATGCCGGATTACTGGCAGCAGAAGCCGCAATCAATCTTGCTTCAGGATTCTGGCGAGGATCAGAGTCAAACAAGCCATCTTGATCAGTCAGAATAACCAATACATCAGCTTCTACCAGATTAGCTGTCATTGCCGCTAATGTATCATTATCACCAAACCGAATTTCTTCAGTCGCGATTGTGTCATTTTCATTAACAACCGGCAAGACGCCCAATTCTAATAGGGTATGTAGTGCACTTCGTGCATTCAGATAACGGCCACGATCAGATAAATCCGAATGGGTTAATAAAATCTGTGCAGTATGTATATTGTGCTTTTTACATTCAGTAGCATAAGCCTGAATAAGGCCCATTTGGCCTACACTTGCCGCAGCTTGAAGCTGATGTAAAGCATGAGGACGTTTTTCCCAGCCTAGCTCTTGCATTCCAGCTGCAACCGAACCAGAGGTAACTAAAACAACTTCTTTGCCTTGTTCGCGAAGAAAAGCAATTTCTTTCGTTAACCAGCTAATACGATCGCGATCTAGGCCTTCTCCTACACGAGTAAGTAAGGCGCTACCGATCTTAATAACCCATCGTTTAGCATTTACTAGTTGTTCATGTGGCGTCGTTGTCACACTTTAGCCCTTATCACGTTCCGCTTCTAATGCTGCTTTTTCCGCATCAATTACAGCTTGCTCTGCTTCATTAAGATCGTCAAGATAATCCATTATTTCAGCACATAATAGATCACAACCTTCGCCAGATTGACCACTTACTCTAAATACTTTTCCTTGCCAGTTCAGTTCATCTATTACATCTTGGCATAATTCTTCACGAATATCTTCTGGCACTAAGTCCATTTTATTCAGTACTAGCCACTGATCTTGACTACCAAGCGCATCACTATAATGTTCTAACTCTCGATTAATAGTTCTGACACTTTCCACAGGGTCTTGTTTGGCATCTGCAGGCGCCATATCAACCATATGTAATAGTAAACGAGTACGCGTTAAATGCTTTAAGAACTGAATACCTAAACCAGCGCCTTCAGCCGCGCCTTCAACTAAACCAGGCACATCGGCAATAACAAAACTGCGTACATCCCTCATCGTTACTACACCTAAATTAGGGTAGAGAGTAGTAAAAGGATAATCAGCTACTTTAGGTTGTGCTGCAGATACTTGACTAATAAAGGTCGATTTACCAGCATTAGGTAAGCCTAACAAACCAATATCAGCAAGTAATTTCATTTCTAAACGCAAATGACGTTGCTCGCCAGGCGTACCTTCTGATGTTTGACGAGGCGCTCTGTTAGTGCTTGATTTATAACGTGCGTTGCCTAAACCATGCCAGCCAGCTTTGGCAACGAGTAAGGTGTCACCATCATTAAGGAGATCACCAATTAATTCTTCTGTGTCATTATCCCAAGCTTCGGTTCCAATAGGCACTTTAACGTAAAGATCTTCACCTTTCGCACCACTGCACAATTTACCGCGACCATGACCACCACCTTCTGCTCTGTATGCTCGCTTATAACGGAAGTCGATTAAGGTATTAACTTGCTTATCTGCAATTAAATACAGATCGCCACCATCGCCACCATCGCCACCATCAGGACCACCGAAAGGAATATATTTTTCACGGCGAAAACTCAAACAGCCATTACCACCGCCGCCTGCGCTTACCGTTATTACTGCTTCATCTACAAATTTCATCTTTTTAACCTGTAATCTGAGCATCAATCATAAACGAATGCCCAGAAACAAAAAAGCCCCGCATCAGCGAGGCTTTTTAGCTGCGTCGCCCCATAACGGGCCAACAGCGCTATTTAGTCAGCAACAACGCTGATATATGTACGGTTTTTTGGACCTTTAGTCTCAAACAAAACCTTACCCGCTGCTTTTGCAAATAATGTATGATCTTTACCAAGACCAACATTTTGACCAGCGTGAACACGTGTACCACGTTGACGAATAAGGATATTACCGCCTAATACTGCTTCACCACCATAACGTTTAACACCAAGACGTTTCGACTCCGAATCACGTCCGTTTCTAGTACTACCACCAGCTTTCTTATGAGCCATTTCTAAATCCTCTTGCTATTCGGAAATCTTAAGCACTGATCGCAGTGATTTGGATTTCTGTGTAAGACTGACGGTGACCCGCTTGTCTACGTGAGTGTTTACGACGACGGAACTTAACGATTTTAACTTTATCGCCACGGCCGTTTTCTGTAACTGTTGCAGTTACTTTTGCGCCATCAAGGTAAGGAGCACCGATTTTAACATCGTCGCCTTCACCAACTAATAGAACTTTATCTAGTTCAACCGATTCACCAGCTTCAGCAAACAACTTCTCTACACGAAGTGTTTCGCCTTCTATAACTCGGTATTGTTTACCGCCAGTCGCGACAATAGCGTACATCGCTGTCTCCAATAATAATATGTTAAGTGTATTGGTGGGCGAACCCATCAAAAGACCGGCAATTCTATCCTCTTTTGCTAAAGAGATCAAATATCTTCTTGAAGATTAGTGAAATAGTTGCGATTCCTTGCTCTGCATGAGAAAGTACGCTTTTTTAATACGTACATTATAGGCGGATTTAAACCCCGTGGATATTCAATCCATTTATACTCTCATAGAAGATGACATGTCGGCTGTTGACGCGATGATTCAATCACGCCTTCAATCAGATGTTGTCTTAATCAATCAACTCGGTCATTACATTATTAATAGCGGCGGTAAACGCTTGCGGCCTGCACTGGCTATATTATGCGCTCGCGCTTGTGGCTATAAACAAGCACAACATATTAATCTTGCAACAATCATTGAGTTTATTCATACCGCTACTTTATTGCATGATGACGTAGTGGATAATTCTGATATGCGTCGCGGCCGCGAAACAGCTAATAATTTGTGGGGCAATGAAGCCAGTGTTTTAGTGGGTGACTTCTTATATACCCGTTCATTTGAAATGATGGTTGAAATGGAATCAATGCGCTTAATGCAGATCCTTTCTCACACCACCAATGTTATTGCTGAAGGTGAAGTGTTGCAGTTACTAAATTGTAATGATGCTGATACCACTGAACAAAGCTATCTTGAAGTTATTCATCATAAAACAGCAAAACTTTTTGAAGCTGCGGGTCAATTGGGCGCAGTCATTTCACAAAGTAGTCCAGAAGTAGAGCTTGCCATCTCCAAATACGCCATGCATTTAGGTAGCGCATTCCAACTCGTCGACGATTTATTAGACTACAGTGAATCCAGCGAGACTATCGGAAAAAACATTGGTGATGATCTTGCGGAAGGTAAGCCAACTTTGCCATTAATCTATGCAATGAAACACGGCTCCGTAGAAGAATCACAACTTATTCGCGAAGCGATTGAACAAGGCCAACGTGATAAAATTGATGACATTATTACCATCATCAATAAAACGGGTGCAATTGACTACACTGCTCAAGCAGCTCGCAAAGAAGTTGAGCATGCTAAACAAAGCTTAAATATCATTGATGAGTCAAAATATAAAACAGCTCTTATTAGCTTAGCTGACTTCTCCATAAATCGTACTTATTGATAACATAACTTACTCTAAAACTGATGACTCAACTCTATAAATACCACGTGTTTTTTTGTACTCATGAAAGAACTGAAGGCACAGCATGCTGCGAACAACATCATGCCAGTGACTTACGCGCTTATGCTAAACAACGCGTAAAAGATTTAAAACTAAAACAAATACGTATTAATAATGCAGGTTGTTTAAGCCGTTGTGGCTTAGGACCAATATTAGTGATTTATCCTGAGGGAACATGGTATCAATATCAAACTGAAGCAGATATTGATGAAATTATTACATCTCATTTACAAAACGATACAGTCGTAGAGAGATTGCAACAATGACGCCCGATGAGTATTGCCAAGATAAAGCAGCCAAAAGCGGCTCCAGTTTTTATTATAGCTTTCGCTTTCTCCCTCCCATTCAGCGCCAAGCAATCATTGCTTTATATGCCTTTTGTCGTGAAGTAGACGATACAGTTGATGAAATAGTCGACACTGATATCGCTCGTGCAAAACTAGAGTGGTGGCAACAAGAAATTCAACGTACTTTTAAAGGTGAGGCTACTCACCCCGTTGGTAAAGCCTTAGAAAGCGCGTTAAAAAACTTTGATCTTCATGAAGAATATTTCACAGAAATCATTGATGGCATGGCAATGGACCTGGATCAATTCAGCTACCCTGAATTCAAACATCTAGCCTTATATTGTCACCGCGCTGCAAGTGTCGTTGGTTTATTATCAGTTGAAATATTCGGCTATAAGAACCGAAAAACACTTAAATATGCTGAAAATCTCGGTATGGCATTGCAATTAACTAATATTATTCGTGATGTGCGAGAAGATGCTGAACGTGGCCGAATTTACCTTCCGCAAGATGAACTTCAAAAATTTAATATCAAATCAGATGATATTCTTGCTCTAAAATCTAGCCCCGAATTAATTGCACTGCTAGAGTTTCAAACCAGCCGCGCTAAAGAATACTATCGCCTTGCAATGGAAGCCTTACCTACTGAGGATCGCTACTCCCAACGTACAGGTTTAATCATGGCAGCAATATACGAAGCGACATTGGATGAAATCGTAAAAGATAATTTTCAAGTTATGCAACACCGTGTTTCATTAACGCCTATTAGAAAACTATGGATTGCTTGGCGTACTGCACGGCGTGAAAAAAAACATAAAAGCTAATTACATTGACGACTAAGCACACCACAGACCAAGGAAACAGCACCCTTATTATCGGCGGCGGGTGGAGCGGACTTGCTGCTGCAGTCAGCTTATCTCAACAAGGGCACCATGTTCACCTCATCGAATCTGCCAAACAATTAGGCGGCCGTGCTCGCAATGTCCAATGGCAACAATCAGTCGTAGATAATGGTCAGCACTTAATGATTGGCGCCTATACACAAATGCTAGCAATGATGAAATTGATAGGCGTCGATATTCACTCGGCATTCCATCGTCAATCAATAGATATTGAACTTCATGATACTCAGCACCCATCACTCCACTTATCTGCACAGCATGCATGGCTACCTTGGCCCGCTTCTTTAGCTTGGAATATTGTTAAAAGTACAGGCGTAAATGGTTTATATAAAATTTATAAATTACAAAACTCTATTCCTAAAGTACTAAAAAATAATGATATATCCGTAAGTGAATGGTTGCTCCTAACTAATCAACCTGTTCGCTTGGTCAAACAATTATGGGAGCCATTATGCTTAGCAACATTAAATACACCCATTAAAGAGGCTTCGGCTCACCTACTTGCTACAGTATTACAAGATAGTTTAGGTGCAGGAAAATCAGCAGCAGATTCACTAATTCCCACATGCCCTCTTGGAGACTTATTTCCAAGATACGCAGCAAAGTATATTGAACAAAATGGTGGCACAATAAGTCTACAATCACGTGCCAAACAGCTATTAATCGATGACAATAAAGTAACTGGCGTTCAGCTTCAAGATGATTCAATATTACGCGATAACAATATTATTGTTGCTTGTAGTCCGGCTCATAGTATTGATCTAGTTGCTGATCATATCGCCATAAATAAACCTCTTGATTACCCTATTTGTACCGCCTATCTTCAATACCCAGTAGATACTCGACTTTCAAAGCCTATATTAGGTTTAACCGGAACGGTAAGCCAATGGGTATTTGATCGCAGCGAGCAAACTCCAGGATTAATGGCGATTGTTATAAGTGGCCCAGGCCAACATGAAACAATGACTAATAGCGAACTAGGTCAACTCCTTAGCCAAGAACTTCGTCAAATGTGCCCCGAACTAGCAGCTACCCCAATCGATAGCCTGATTATTCGTGAAAAACGGGCCACATTTGCCAGTACTGTTAATATTGAAGAACAACGTCCTAATGCGCGTACCGATGTTTCAGGTTTATGGTTAGCCGGTGACTATGTCGCTAATGGTTATCCTGCCACATTAGAAGGTGCTATTCGTAATGGTGAACAGTGTGCAAAACTAATATTAGAGCATACCTCCAATTAAAAATTGGTCGATACTTACTGGTATACTTAACGCCAAACAATACCATTCCCATTTTTATTAAAGAACGTAAATTAAGTAATTCATGAAATATACTTCAACAGCTACTCTTCTGAAAGACACTGTCATTATTATCACAGGGGCAGGCAATGGCATCGGTGCAGCTGTCGCGAAAACTTACGCCAATCATGGTGCAACAGTGATTTTATTAGATAAAAGTATTCCTGCACTGGAACAAGTTTATGATGAGATTGTTGCTAGTGGAGCAGCTCAGCCAGCTATTTACCCTCTGGATTTACAAGGTGCAAGTGTTGAAGATTACGATACACTTGCCAACACAGTCCAAGATAACTTTGGCCGTCTTGATGGCTTAGTTCACTGCGCCGCATCGTTAGGGCAATTAGCACCTGTCACACATCAAGATACGCAAACATGGTTAGAAACACTGCACATCAACCTCACCGCACCCTATTTATTAACGCGCGCATGTTTAAACTTATTGCAAAAGCAGCAGTCTGCTTCAATTATTTTTACTACAGATCATCATAAAGATTCCGCTTATTGGTCAGCATACGGGCTAAGCAAATCGGGCATAGAATCACTTAGTAAACAATTGGCAGATGAATTAGAAACTGAAGCAAAGGTGAGAGTTAACTGTATTGATCCCGGCACAGTTAGAACAGAGCTATTTTCTCGTGCATTTCCAGCAATAGATCCAAGTGCTTTACCCTCTGCAGATGATGTTGTACCAGCCTATTTATATTTAATGGGTGAAGACAGTGTCAAGAAAACGGGTGAACTCATAAAGGCACAATAAGTTCGCTGTCAAAAAACCATCAAAACAATATAACTATCTGTTTAATAAGTAAATAATATACTTGGCATAGTTCTAGCTTATATCTAGTCAACAAACTAGATATTCAAGGTGGACATCATGGAACAGCCATTACAACCAGAAACAACTAAACTTTCTTTAGTAGGTCAACATGGCCGTGCAATTGATGTTGCCTCACCTCAACACGATTTCGAAAGTGCTGAAGATGTGGCAGCTCGTCTTCCTGCGGTATTGCAGATATCACTAGATCTCGAGACTATCATTAGTTTATTTCACAAAGAAGTCAGTAAGGTACTATCTTATGACGGCATGCTTTACCAACATCAAGGTGTGCATTGCGATATTCAAATTGGCCGTCGCAGCCATCATACTTGCAATTACCGCTTAGAAATAAATGGTACTTGGTTAGGCGAAATAACATTAACTCGTCGTAGAAAATTCACTAATGACGATACACTGTTATTTGAAGATCTATTATGCAAACTTATTTACCCAGTTAGAAACAGTCTGTTATTTCGTCAAGCACAATCAGCCGCATTACAAGATAGCCTTACAGGTTTAAATAACCGTGCCGCTTTCGATGCTAGCTTAAAACGTGAAATTGATTTGGCTAACCGCCAACATACACCGATGTCACTTTTGGTTCTTGATATCGATCATTTTAAAGCAGTGAATGATACTTATGGCCATAGCAGTGGTGACCTAGCACTACAAATACTATCAAAATCAATCACTGATACAATGCGTAATAGTGATATTGCTTTCCGCTATGGCGGTGAAGAGTTTACTTTAATCTTAAGCAATACAGATTCTGATTCTGCACACTTAGTAGCTGAACGTCTTCGTGTAGCCGTTTCACAACTTAGCTGTAATGACAGTCAACGTACCTTTGGATTTACTATTAGCCTTGGTATTGCTCAGTTAGCCCGCGGTGAAAATGAAAGTACATTATTTGACCGAGCTGACCATGCTTTATACCAAGCTAAAAAATCAGGTCGAAATCAGACTAAATGTGCTGACAAACCAATTAGTAAAGATAACTAGAATTTAAAATCATCTAATAAAAAGGCCGGTTAAATAACCGGCCTTTTTTGTTTCTAAATTTACACAATTGACTAACGACCACGTACTCGACTAGTACTTCGTGTTGATTTAGGCTTGTTGCCTGATTTTTGGCGTGCTTTTGATTCTGAAGTTTCAAGCGGTCTTAATTTCTTCTCACGTTGAGCGCGACCTTTCTTTTCTTCCACGTTTAGTGCCAAACCAACCTCTTCATATAACATCTCAAGATCACCACCTTCCAACATCATCCACTTACCCATTTTAAGCTGCTTAGGAATAATGACCGGTCCGTAACGTACACGCATTAAGCGACTCACTTGTACGCCTTGGCTTTCCCATAGACGACGTACTTCTCGGTTCCGTCCTTCTTGAATTACCACATGGAACCAACTATTGGCTCCTTCACCACCAGCAGGTTGAATATCAGCAAATTGAGCTTTACCATCTTCTAGTTCAACACCATCACGCAGTGTTTGCATCATTTCTGACGTCACATCACCTAAAACTCGAACCGCATATTCACGATCCATTTCGTTTGATGGGTGCATTAAGGTATTAGCTAACTCTCCATCAGTAGTCAAAATAATTAAACCACTGGTATTAATATCTAAACGACCAACGCTGACCCAACGACCTTGTTCAGGTGAAGGCAGTGATTGATAGATGGTACGTCGACCTTCAGGATCTTTGCGTGTACACACTTCGCCGACAGGCTTGTTATACAAAATTACTTGTTGTGCCGACTGTTGCCATAAACGTTTATTGGACAGGGCGCGGCCTTCTAGTTTAACCACATCATCAATTTTTATTTGATCGCCTAACTCAGCAATAGCACCATTTACAGATACTTTGCCATCTTTGATCATTGTTTCAAGGCCACGGCGCGAACCATAACCTGCTCGTGCTAATACTTTTTGAATTCGTTCACTCATTTCTATTGTCTCCCGACATTGTTTTGACTTAGAGTACTCAGATTTCCTCTCGTCTATTATTTCTACTATTTGTAACTTAAGCCCATTGCTGCACGCACTTCATCTAAGGTATCACGTGCTACTTCACGCGCTGCTTCATTACCATCTTCGATAATACGACGTACATCTTCAGGATGCGCACTTAAATCTTCAGCACGTTGACGAATTGGTTTTAGCTCGGCACACACAGAATCAATCAATGGTCCTTTGCAATCTAGGCAGCCAATTCCTGCAGTACGACAGCCTTCTTGCACCCATTGTTTTTGGGCATCATCAGAATAAACTTCATGTAATTGCCAAACTGGGCATTTGTCAGGGTCACCCGGATCTGTTCGACGAACACGATTGGTATCGGTCGGCATCTTTTTAATTTTTTCAGCGATCGCTTGTTCAGGCTCACGCAAAGAAATTGTATTGCCATATGACTTAGACATTTTTTGCCCATCTAAACCAGGCATTTTTGACGCCGGCGTTAATAAAGCTTGTGGTTCTGGCAAAATAACCTTACCGCCGCCTTCAAGATAACCAAATAAGCGTTCACTATCACCTAAAGCTAAGTTCTGCTGGCCTTTTAATAATTCACGTGCTGTTTCTAGAGCATCGGCATCGCCTTGTTCAGTGTAGGCCTTACGTAAGTTTGAATATAACTTCGCATTTTTCTTGCCCATTTTCTTAATAGCTGCTTCCGCTTTTTCTTCAAAGTCTTTTTCACGGCCATAAATATGATTAAAGCGACGTGCCACTTCACGAGTCAATTCCACATGAGATAATTGATCTTCACCTACTGGTACTTGGCCTGCTCGATAAATTAAAATATCAGCACTTTGCAGTAAGGGATAACCTAAGAAACCGTAGGTTGCCAAGTCTTTTTCTTTTAATTTTTCTTGCTGATCTTTATAAGTTGGTACGCGTTCAAGCCAAGAAACAGGCGTTATCATAGACAATAATAAATGTAACTCTGCATGCTCAGGTACTTTCGACTGTAAAAATAGTGACACCGCAGAAGGTTCAATCCCTGCAGCAATCCAGTCTATGACCATTTCCCATACACTTTCTTCAATGATTTGACTATCTTCGTAGTGCGTTGTTAGCGCATGCCAATCCGCCACAAAAAAGAAACAGTCAAATTCGTGCTGAAGCTTAATCCAGTTTTTTAATACACCATGATAATGCCCAAGGTGAAGTTGTCCTGTTGGACGCATGCCTGAAACGATTCGACGGGATTGTAGTGATACCGTATCCAATGTGTTCTCCTGCTTCTCTTTTAACTGAATTAATTAAAGAATTAAAAATATTTCTGGGGGAAGGTGAAATAAAGCACCTAATAATATAAAAAAGATATTAATTAGCGGCCAAAGTACCATGCTACCTAATCCTAAATACAACAGTCCCACTAGAATAAAAATACCGTAAGGCTCAATCTTCTCAAGCTTCCACGCTAATGGTCCGGGTAATAAACTGGCCAAAACACGGCCGCCATCCAATGGAGGCAAAGGCAATAAATTAAATATCATCATCATGGTATTTATTAATACCCCAGCAACGGCCATATAGACCATTGGAGCACCAATAGCGACGTCAGACTGAACAAGCATAATACCTACTTTAATGATCATCGCCCAGATTGCTGCCATTGTTAAGTTTGCCACCGGCCCTGCCAAGGCAACCCAAGCCATATCTGATTTTGGATTCCGCAAATTTTGATAGGTGACGGGAACAGGTTTTGCCCAACCAAACATCATGCCCGTCATCATCAACATAAGCCCAGGGAGCACTAAGGTGCCCAAAGGATCAATATGCTTAATAGGGTTTAGTGTTAAACGGCCCATCATTTGGGCAGTACGGTCGCCTAATTGTAAAGCTGCCCAACCATGCGCCACTTCATGCACTGTGATAGCTAAGATTACCGGCAATGCCCAAATTATAATCTTCTGGACTAGACTGAACTCATCCACCGATCACTTCCTGTCCACCCATATAGGGGCGAAGTGCTTCGGGAATATGTATGCGCCCTTGCTCATCTTGATGATTTTCCATCACCGCTAACAAAGTACGCCCAACTGCCAGGCCCGAACCATTAATGGTATGCACTAACTCAGGTTTGCCTGTTTCAGGGTTACGCCAGCGAGCTTGTAATCGGCGCGCTTGGAAATCTTGGAAATTACTACAAGATGAAATCTCACGGTATGTTTTCTGGCTTGGTAACCACACTTCCAAATCATAGGTTTTGCTTGATGAGAAGCCTAAATCACCGATACATAATAATACTTTACGGTAGGGTAATTCTAACATTTTCAAGATAGTTTCTGCATGTTCTGTCAACGCTTCATGAGCATCATCTGAATCTTGTGGACGAACGATTTGTACTAATTCAACTTTTTCAAATTGATGCTGACGAATCAAGCCCCGCACATCACGTCCATGTGAACCTGCTTCACTTCTAAAGCACGGTGTATGCGCCACAAACTTCAACGGTAATTGTTTGTCCGTTGAGATTGTGTCTCTTACAATATTGGTTACAGGTACTTCTGCAGTTGGAATTAAATACAATCCAGCATCATCAACAGAAAATAAATCTTCAGCAAATTTAGGTAACTGACCTGTACCACGCAAAGAGTCAGCATTTACTAAATACGGCACATAAGTTTCAGTATACCCATGCTGCTCTGTATGCTGATCAAGCATAAATTGCGTCAATGCACGTTGTAATTTTGCTAACGGACCTTTTAGCATTACAAACCGAGCCTGACTAATTTTAGCCGCTGTCTCGAAATCCATTCCATCAAGATTCTCACCCAACTCAACATGATCTTTAGGCTCAAAATTGAATGCTTTTGGTTCGCCCCAAAGCAAAATTTCTTGGTTATCGTCTTCACTCTTGCCCGCAGGCACATCATCTTGAGGAATATTAGGTAATCCCATCGCAATATCAGTGAGCGTTTGCAATACCTCAGCAAGGCGAGTTTCTGCTGCTTTATGTTTAGCCCCTAAATCCGCTATTTCAGCCAGTAATGGGGCAATATCTTCACCTGATGCTTTTGCCTTACCAATCATTTTTGAGCGACTATTACGTTCTGTTTGCAGGCTTTGCGCATCAAGCTGGGCTTGTTTACGCTCATCTTCTAGTGCTGCTAACTTAACAATATCTAGTTTATAGCCACGACGAGCCAATAATTCAGCTGCTTTTTCAGGTTCATTTCTTAATAATTTTGGGTCTAACATGTTAAATTCCAGATTGTGCAGACCAACTAATAATGTGGTCTGTTTTTACCATTGACTGTACTTGTTCGAGTACCTGCGATATGACATCAGGCCTGTCAAAAAATTCAATAACGACGGGCAACTCCAACGATAGGTCCATCAATGATGATGTTTGTATGTTTCTCGCATCCCCAAAGCCTTCTATGGCTCTAAAGACCGATACGCCCTGAACACGATTATCTTCGTATAGCCAATTAACTACTCGCTCGTAATGATCTCGTCCTTCAGAAAGGTAGATCCGTACCATTGTTATCTCATGCATATTAAATTTGCCTTCCAATTACCAACCCAATCCATGTTGCTCCAAGGCAGATAACAACACTTAGCACTATATTTAATAATGCGCGGTTTATCTCTCCCGACTCTATCAAGGTTAGCGTTTCCATCGAGAACGTTGAAAAGGTGGTAAATGCACCTAAAAAACCAACGATAATAGCACTGCGCCACTCTGATGACAGCATGCCTCGCTCAATAATTAGGATGAAAAAAATCCCCATCAATAGAGACCCTAGAACGTTAACGGCTAAGGTACCATAGGGAAAGTCACGGCCTAATAATCGATAAATATATGCTGATACTTCAAATCGAAGGACAGCGCCTAAAGCACCACCACCAGCGATAATTAATAACTGCTGCACGATATTTTCTCAATCAAATCAAATGGCATAGTTTACCTTATTACGTAACATTGCTTATTAAAGATTGCTTCACCAAGGAAAGTTGGCCTTATCTAAGCTTTTAACAACTCACACGATAGCCTAATTAAATACTATAGATAACTTGCCTGAAGACATAAGGTTCAACCATTTCCACTAGACAGACTACTTTAAGCTTACTTAGGTAAGCTGCGCTAGCAAGGGCCTAGTATAGTCATCATCGCTACTTATAATTTTTAACCAATCTCGCTGGACAGAGATTGTAAACTGATGTTTCACAACATTATCCAACAGTTATCTATATTTAAGAGTGAACCATCTCGCGCCTACATCGTGAAAACTAATTCTGCTTAGGTTCCTCCATTTCACCAACACGCACTAACTTCAATGCATTCGTACTACCCTTCACCTCATGATCACCTGTGGTAATAATCACTAGATCACCCTCACGAACTACGCCTCTTCTTTGCAATTCATCAATAGCTTCTTTATTCAAGGAAGCATGGTCATCATGATCAACTATAAAACTAACAGGGTAAACGCCACGATATAGCGTTACTTTCTGACACGTCTCAGCATGGGGCGTTAATGCAAAAATAGGGATCCCAGAACTAATACGTGACATCCATAATGGTGTTGCCCCCGTTTCCGTTAGTGCAGCAATAGCTTTCACATCTACGTGATTAGCCATATACATAGCCCCCATCGCTATTGCTTCATCCATCTTCTCAAATTTTGAATCCATACGGTGACGTGACACACGAATCTCACGCTGCTGCTCAGCTTCCAAACAAATACGATCTACAGCTTCAATCACTTTAACAGGGTGCTTACCCACAGCCGTTTCACCTGACAACATCACTGCATCAGTGCCATCAAGCACCGCATTCGCAATATCAAACACTTCAGCACGCGTTGGAATCGCATTGGTAATCATTGACTCCATCATCTGTGTGGCTGTAATAACGACTCGGTTCAATCGTCGAGCATGTTGAATAATGCGTTTTTGAATGGGTGGTAGTGCAGCATCACCCACCTCAACGCCAAGATCGCCACGAGCAACCATGACGCCGTCTGAGGCAAGAATAATTTCATCAATAACCTCAAGCGCTTCTGCACG
This sequence comes from uncultured Gammaproteobacteria bacterium, assembly GCA_913058195.1. Lineage (GTDB taxonomy): Bacteria > Pseudomonadota > Gammaproteobacteria > Nitrosococcales > Methylophagaceae. The sequence continues at coordinate 28,301 of CAJXPP010000001.1, forward strand.
CTCAATCTTAGCTATAATTCCGCCTCGGCCGCCCGCTTCACGCAATAACTGGCGGGCTAAGTTAATATCAGCAGCTGAACGAGGAAATGATATAGCAACATAATCAGCCTGCATTTTTGCAGCAATAATAATGTCAGCTTTATCTTTTTCTGTTAATGCAGCTGCCGATAAACCACCGCCTTGACGATTAATACCTTTATTATTGGATAATTCGCCACCAACAACAACTCGACAAACAATACGCTGATCTTCAATTCGTTTGACCCAAAAAACAATTCGGCCATCATCAAGTAATAAGGTATCACCACGCTTAACATCATGCGGTAATTGCTTATAATCAATACCTACCTGTTCAGAATCACCCTCATCTGAACCTAAGGCGGCATCTAGAATAAACTCAGCATCGTCTTCAAGAAACACTTTACCCGTAGTAAACCGAGCAATACGAATTTTTGGCCCTTGCATATCTGCGAGAACACCTACTTGTCGCCCGTATGCACTTGCGCGGTTTCGAACAGCTTCAGCAAGCTCAAGATGTTCCGCAGGATTGCCATGAGAAAAATTCAAACGAACCACATCTACTCCAGCATTAATTATGGCATCTAATGCTTCTGGTGAATTTGTTGACGGGCCTAATGTTGCAACAATTTTCGTTCTTCTTCTGACGATCAAAGATCTATACTCCGTTTGCTAAGATTGTGCCCGTTGTTCAAGTATTTCTACAGCAGGCAATTTTTTGCCTTCTAAAAACTCTAAAAAGGCACCCCCACCTGTTGAGATATAAGAGACATCGTCACTTATATTATATTTTGCTACTGCTGCAAGCGTATCACCGCCCCCTGCAATTGAAAAAGCGTTTGACTCTGCTATCGCCATCGCAATCTCTTTGGTGCCCTCACCAAATTGATTAAATTCAAATACACCGACAGGGCCATTCCAAACAATCGTACCTGCATTTTTAAGGATCTCAGTTAACTCTTCTGCTGATTTTGGTCCAATGTCAAAAATCATATCGTCATCTTCGACCTCTGTTGCTGATTTCAACGTCGCTACCGCAGTCTCTGAAAACTCTTTACCGCAGACGACATCGCCCGGAACAGGAATGTCACCACCACGTGCTTGCGCATCTGCCGTCAATGCCTTGCAGGTATCAATTAAATCTGGTTCATACAATGATTTACCCACATTATTGCCTGCTGCAGCAATAAAAGTATTGGCAATACCGCCACCCACAATAAGTTGATCTACAATTTTTGATAGTGACTCAAGCACGGTTAGTTTGGTTGACACTTTAGACCCACCAACAATTGCCACCATTGGTCGAGCAGGGTTATCAAGCGCCTTACCTAATGCTTCTAGTTCACCCGATAATAAAGGTCCTGCACAGGCAATAGGAGCAAATTTTGCTACGCCATGTGTTGAAGCTTGCGCTCTATGCGCTGTACCAAATGCATCCATTACATACACGTCACATAATGCTGCCATGCGTTGTGATAAAGCATCATCATTTTCTTTTTCGCCAATATTGAAACGAACATTTTCACACAATACAACTTCACCCTCTTCTACTGGAATAAAGTCTGGTTCTAACCAATTCTGTTCAAGACGGACAGGCTGACCAAGCAAAGCTGATAAATAATTTGCTACTGGGGCTAAAGAGTATTTATTTTCGTATTGACCCTCTGTCGGTCTGCCTAAGTGAGACATTAACATCACTTTTGCTCCAGCCTCTATCGCCTTTTTGATCGTTGGCAAAGAAGCATGGATACGTGTGCCATCAGCTACAACACCCGCTTTTAACGGTACATTTAAATCTTGACGGATTAGCACTCGTTTTCCAGATAAATCTACATCAGTCATATTAATTACAGACATCTAAGTTTTCCTTTTTCGAATTTATGTTTTTTATTTTTACAGTTTGATTATAGCGCTCGACAATATGTGATAAAAATAAAAAAGGCTCCCTCATTTCATGAAGAAGCCTTTTAAAATCACATCGCGTGACGAGCTTGTTTATTTACCAACCAGCTCAACTAAACGCATCATATTACATGTGTAACCATATTCATTGTCATACCATGCTACTAACTTCACAAATGTACTATCAAGTGCAATACCAGCGCCGGCATCGAATGTTGATGGTGCTGTGTTACCACGGAAATCAGTAGAAACTACTTTATCTTCGGTATAACCTAATACACCTTTTAATGAACCTTGCTCTGATGCCGATTTCATTGCAGCACAGATGTCATCGTAAGACGCTTCTTTCTTTAGCTCAACAGTTAAATCAACCACTGATACATCAGATGTTGGTACGCGGAAAGCCATACCGGTTAATTTACCATTCAATTCTGGCAAAACAATTCCTACCGCTTTAGCTGCACCCGTTGAAGATGGGATGATGTTTTCTAAAATACCTCGACCACCACGCCAATCTTTTAGTGATGGGCCATCCACTGTTTTTTGTGTTGCAGTTGCCGCATGTACTGTGGTCATCAGACCACGTTTAATACCAAAATTATCATTAACTACTTTAGCCATTGGAGCTAAACAGTTTGTTGTACAAGATGCAGCAGAGACAATTGCTTCACCTTTATATTCATCATCATTCACACCAAATACAAACATTGGCGTGTCATCTTTAGAAGGTGCTGATTGAACGACTTTTTTAGCGCCAGCATCCAAATGTGCCTGGCAAGATTCTTTTGTTAAGAAAAAACCCGTACATTCTAAAATTAAGTCAGCGTTTACTTCATCCCATTTTAAATCAGCAGGATTACGTTCCGCTGTAATGCGAATAGTTTTACCGTCAACAACTAAGTTACCGTCAACAACTGATACTTCACCGTCAAATAAACCATGAACAGAATCATGTTTTAACATGTAAGCAAGATATTCAGGATCAAGAAGATCATTAATTGCTACTATTTCAATATTTGTGAAATCTTTTGCCGCAGCACGAAATGCCATACGACCGATACGCCCAAAACCATTAATACCAACTTTAATTGTCATTCTATCGTTCCTTCTTATTTAATTTGCATAAGTCACTTATAGTGGAGTGAATAAAGATCACCAACACGAAGTGTAGGTGATTTATACCATAAACAATACTCAAATTTAGTGATGGAATACATAAGATATTCTTATGTCTCTACCAGCAAATTTCAGGGCTGTTTCTCTATTACAAAACGATGCCATCATTTCATAATATTTAAAAAAATAAAGGCGAGTGTGCTTTCGCACACTCGCCATTAATTTTAACTAATAGTCATACTGTTTAAGCTAGACTTATAGTGTTGCTTTTACTACTTTAACAACGTTTTCAACTGTAAAGCCGAAGTGTTCCATCAATACGCCACCTGGTGCAGACTCACCAAATGTATCGATACCAACAACGCCGCCTTCTAGGCCTACATATTTACGCCAGAAGTCAGTCACACCGGCTTCAACCGCAACACGTTTAACGCCTGGCGTTAAGATGCTATCTTTGTATGCTTGGTCTTGACGATCAAACACATTAGTAGATGGCATAGAAACAACGCGCGCGTTAACACCGTCAGCCGCTAATTCAGCTTGAGCTTTAACCGCTAAATCAACTTCACTACCTGTAGCGATAATGATTACGTCTGCAGTACCTTTAGCTTCAACTAAAACGTAAGCACCTTTACGCATGCCTTCGAAATCAGCAGTATCATGTGTGCGACCAACAATACCTTGACGACTAAATACTAAGCTTGATGGACCATCTTTACGTTCAACCGCAGATGTCCATGCAATCGCAACTTCAACAGAATCTGAAGGGCGCCATACATCCATATTAGGGATATAACGCATTGCAGATGTGTTTTCGATTGGTTGATGAGTTGGACCATCTTCACCTTGACCGATAGAGTCATGTGTCAATACTGCGATAGTACGGATTTTCATCAATGCAGCCATGCGGAAAGCAGATTTTGCATAATCAGAGAACATGTGGAATGTGCCACCGAATGGGATTAAACCACCGTGTAGTGCCATACCATTCATGATTGCGTACATACCAAACTCACGCACACCGTAAGAAATGTAGTTACCTGGCTCTTTACCCGATACATGCTTAAAGCTATCACAGCTTGTTAAGTTAGAACCGGTTAAATCAGCACTACCACCTAAGAATTCAGGTAATAAAGGTGCTAAAGCAGCAATTGTTTTTTGTGATGCTTGACGAGACGCTAATGTAGCACCCGCTTCATTAGTTTCTGCAATGAATGCATCTGTTGCTTCTTTCCAGTTAGCAGGTAATTCATCTGAGTTACGACGAGTAAACTCAGCCGCTAATTCAGGGAATTCAGCAGAATAAGCTTCAAATTTAGCATTCCAAGCTGCTTCTTTAGAAGCGCCAGAAGCTTTAGCATCCCAACCTTCATACACATCAGCAGGAACTTCAAATGGTGCAGCGTCCCAGTTTAATTCTTTACGAACTAATGCAACTTCTTCGTCACCTAATGCAGCACCATGACAGTCATGGCTACCAGATTTATTTGGTGAACCAAAGCCGATGATTGTTTTACAGCAAATCATTGAAGGCTTGTCTGTAACAGACTTAGCTTCATTAACCGCAGCAGTAATTGCATCAGCATCATGACCATCAACAGATACTACATGCCAGCCGTAAGCTTCAAAACGCTTAACAGTGTCATCTGTGTACCAGCCATCAATGTGACCATCGATAGAAATATTGTTGTCATCCCAGAATGCAACTAATTTACCTAGACCCCATGTACCAGCAAGTGCTGCTGCTTCATGAGAGATACCTTCCATCAAACAACCATCGCCCAAGAATACGTATGTATTATGGTCAACGATGTCATGGCCTGGTTTGTTAAATTGGTCAGCCATTAATTTTTCAGCCATCGCAAAACCTACTGCGTTGGTGATACCTTGGCCTAAAGGACCGGTTGTTGTTTCAATACCAGGTGCATAACCGTATTCAGGGTGGCCCGCACATTGCGAATGAAGCTGACGGAAAGATGATAATGAAGACATTGGCAAGTCATAACCTGACAAATGCAACAATGAGTAAATCAACATAGAACCGTGACCGTTAGATAAGATAAAACGATCGCGATCAGCCCATTCAGGGTTCGTTGGGTTGTGATTCATGTGGTCATTCCACAATACTTCAGCGATATCCGCCATACCCATAGGTGCGCCTGGGTGACCAGATTTTGCTTTTTGCACTGCATCCATAGTTAAAGCACGGATGGCGTTTGCTAAATGTCTACGTGTAGCCATTATTTACATTCTCCTGTTCAAAAAAATTAAGCTGCTCGCCATTTGATCGAGCAACCCATACTAGGTATTTGTTGTTGTGGACCACGACCTGTCTCAGCAACCTGTTTCATTGCTTCAAATAAATCTCGTCGTGCATCCGTTGCTGCAGCTTCTTTTCGACTTGCGTCTAAACGACCGCGATACTGCAATTGTAGATCTTTGTTATAACCAAAGAAATCGGGGGTACACACTGCACCGAATGCTTGGGCAGTTTGTTGTGTTTCATCAAATAGATAGGGGAAAGAAAAACTGTTGTCTTGAGCAATTTTTTTCATATTGTCAAAGGAGTCTTCTTCGTAGTCGGCAACATCATTAGACATAATTGCGACACTATTGATACCTATTTGTTTTAATTCGCTGGCATCACGAACAAGTCGGTTTAGAATAGCTTTTACATAAGGACAGTGATTGCAGATAAACATGATCAACAGACCATTTTCACCACGACAATCATCTAGCGTCCAGATCTTGCCATCTGTACCAGGCAAAGAAAAATCTATTGCCGGCAAGTCAAAATCACATACTGGTGTTTCTAAACTAACCATAGGCTCCCACTTAAATTATGTTTATTCTGGATAATTCACCCAAAAAAAACGTTATATCGATGTGCTTGCGAACACATGATCATACCAGAATCATATTGATAATGCTAAATCGCATAGGTGATGCAGTCTATGATTGAAGCAAAGTTATATACAAGATATAATGTTGGATCCAGAATTTCGTCTCTTGCTAGACGGCAATCCCTCAGTATCGTATTACTTACTGAGATTTGAAACAGAATCAATTGAAGGTACGCGACGTGGGTCAGCCAACAGAATTAGAACAAGGTCTCTATAGACCTGAATTTGAAAAAGACAATTGTGGCTTCGGTCTCATCGCACAGATGGACGGAAAGCCTAGCCATTGGTTAGTCGAAACAGCAATCGAAGCATTAGGTAATCTAACGCATCGTGGTGCTATTGGTGCTGACGGTAAAACCGGTGATGGTTGTGGCTTATTGATGAAAAAACCAGATGGTTTTTTTCGTGCCATTGCCGACGAACTTGGTTTTTCTTTAGCTGATAATTATGCCGTTGGTATGGTTTTCCTATCGCAAGATGATGCTAAAGCAACTGTAAACCAAGCGGTTGTCTCTGAACAATTAACAAATCAAGGCCTTGAAGTATTAGGCTGGCGTGATGTGCCTGTTGATGCTGAAGCTGCTTGTGGTGAAACGGCCTTAGCCCTGCTCCCAATCATGCGCCAAGTATTTGTTAATGCGGGCAGCGATATGGATGAGGCGGCATTTGAACGTCACCTATATATTGCGCGACGTCTAGCTGAAAAAGCAGTGACAGATGATGATGCATTCTATATTCCAACATTGTCTGCTCATGTAGTGTCGTATAAAGGTTTAGTAATGCCTTCGTATTTACCTACTTTCTATAAAGACTTAAATGACAAACGTATGGAAACCGCTATTTGTGTGTTCCACCAACGTTTCTCAACCAATACTTGGCCACAATGGAAGTTAGCGCAACCTTTCCGTTACTTGGCTCATAATGGCGAAATTAATACTGTTCGAGGCAACCGTAACTGGGCTTTAGCTCGTGGTGCTAAATTTGCGACAAAATTAATCGACAATATGGATGATATTCGTCCATTAGTAAACGTAACCGGTTCTGATTCTTCAAGTATGGATAATATGCTTGAAGCGATGATGGCTGGTGGCATAAACATGTTCCGCGCAATGCGATTACTTGTGCCTGCAGCATGGCAAAATGACAACACGATGGACCCTGACTTAAGAGCCTTTTATGACTATAACTCCATGCATATGGAACCATGGGATGGCCCAGCAGGCGTTGTATTAACCAATGGTCGTTATGCTGCTTGTACGCTTGACCGAAATGGTCTTCGTCCAGCGCGTTATATCATCACCAAAGATCGTCATATTACTATTGCATCTGAAGTTGGTGTTTACCCATACAAACCTGAAGATGTAGTCACTAAAGGTCGCTTAAAACCAGGACAAATGTTAGCTGTTGATACGTCAACGGGTGAATTACTACTTCCAGATGATATTAATAACTCATTGAAATCAGCACAACCTTACCGTGAATGGATTGAAAAAAATCTGAAGCGCATCGAAGATAGTGCTGATGATGAAACAGGCCCAACACTTGAAGGTGATGAACTTGTTAGTTACGAGAAACTATTCCAAGTTAGCTTTGAAGAACGTGACCAGGTTATTCGTGTATTAGGTGAAGCGGGTCAGGAAGCGACTGGTTCAATGGGTGATGACACACCATTCCCTGTCATGTCTCACAAAGAACGTTCTTTATTCGACTACTTCCGCCAACAATTTGCCCAAGTAACTAATCCTCCCATTGATTCATTACGTGAAAATATCGTCATGTCATTGGAAACTTGTTTTGGACAAGAGCATAACTTATTTGAAGAGGCAGAAGATCACGCTGAGCGCGTTGTAGTTGACTCTCCAGTGTTATCAGAAAGTCGCTTTCAGCAGTTATTACATCTTAGTGATAATGACCTCAATTATAAATCTACTGTCATCTCACTAGCCTACACAGCTGATATTGGCCTAGAAGCAGCCGTTGATTCAATTGTTGAGCAAGCTGAACGTGCAGCTCGAAACGGTACAATCCTTATTGTATTAACTGATCGTAATATCGGACCAGGTAGCCTGCCTGTTCATGTTTTATTAGCAACAGGTGCAGTCCATCAGCGCTTAATAAAAGCGGGTTTACGTTGTAATACTAATATCATTGTAGAAACAGCAACTGCTCGTGACTCACATCACTTTGCAGTATTGATTGGTAACGGTGCAACAGCGGTTTACCCATACCTCGCTTATGCTTGTTTAAATGACATGATTAATACCAACGAGATTAAAGATATCACTCGCCCTGAAGTGTGCGCCCGATACCGTAAAGGTATCAACAAAGGCTTATTCAAAATCATCTCGAAAATGGGTATCTCAACAATTTCCAGCTACCGCGGTGCTCAATTATTTGAAATTGTTGGCTTAAACGAAGCCGTTGTTGATAAGTGCTTTACTGCAACAACAAGCCGTATCAGTGGTACTGGATTTGAAGAAATTCATGCCGATCAACAAACACTTGCTGATAGCGCTTGGAGTCAACGCAAAAAACGTGACCAAGGTGGTTTATTAAAATATGTTCATGGCAATGAATATCATGCTTACAATCCAGATGTTATTGCAAGCTTACAAAAAGCGGTTCAAGGTGGTAATTATGATGACTATAAAACCTATGCTGACTTAGTCAATGAACGTCCTGCAATGGTATTGCGAGATTTATTAGCACTTAAACCTGCTGATAAAGCATTAACACTTGATGAAGTTGAACCGGTTGGTGATATCTTGGCACGCTTTGATAGTGCCGGCATGTCATTAGGTGCTTTATCACCCGAAGCTCATGAAGCTATGGCAACCGCAATGAATCGTTTAGGCGGCCGTTCTAACTCGGGTGAGGGTGGTGAAGATCCTGCTCGCTTTGGTACAGAACGCGTCTCTAAAATCAAGCAAGTTGCTTCAGGTCGTTTTGGTGTGACACCACACTACCTTGTCAATGCAGAAGTATTGCAAATCAAAGTCGCCCAAGGTGCAAAACCAGGTGAAGGTGGTCAATTACCGGGTGGTAAAGTCAATCAGATGATTGCAACATTACGTCACTCTGTTCCTGGTGTTACTCTAATTTCGCCACCGCCACATCATGATATTTATTCAATTGAGGATTTAGCTCAACTTATCTTCGATTTGAAACAAGTGAATCCTAGCGCATTAGTATCAGTTAAATTGGTATCTGAAGCCGGTGTAGGCACGATAGCAGCCGGTGTTGCTAAAGCCTATGCTGACTTAATCACCATTTCTGGCTATGACGGAGGTACTGCTGCTAGCCCACTAACATCAGTAAAATATGCTGGTGGTCCATGGGAATTAGGTTTAAGTGAAACCCATCAAGCATTACGTGCTAATGACTTGCGTGACAAAGTTCGCTTGCAAACAGACGGTGGGTTAAAAACAGGTCTAGATGTCATTAAAGCGGGCATTTTAGGGGCAGAAAGTTTTGCCTTTGGTACCGGCCCAATGGTGGCATTAGGTTGTAAATTCCTACGTATCTGCCACTTGAATAACTGTGCGACCGGTGTTGCAACACAAAATGATACATTGCGTAGCAACCACTTTATTGGCTTGCCGCAAATGGTAATGAACTACTTTCAGTTTGTTGCCCGTGAAACCCAAGAATGGTTAGCTATTTTGGGTGTTAACAGCATGGCTGAATTAATTGGACGTACTGACTTACTTGAAATCTTGCCCGGTACAACAGACAAGCAACGTAAATTAGATTTAGCACCATTATTATCAACAGCCGGTGTTGCTGCAGATAAGCCGCAATACTGTCTTAAGCCGAAAAATGAACCTTATGATAAAGGTGAATTAGCCGAGCAAATGATTGTTGATATGCAAGAAGCGATTACCAATAAGACCGGTGGTTTCTTTGAATATAATGTACGAAATATTCATCGTTCAATCGGTGGTCGTATTTCAGGTGAAATTGCTCGTCATCACGCTAACTATGGCATGTCTGATGCGCCAATTCGTGTACAACTGAAAGGTTCTGCAGGCCAAAGCTTTGGTGTGTGGAATGCAGGTGGTCTAGAGATGCGCCTTGAAGGTGATGCCAATGACTATGTTGGTAAAGGCATGGCTGCAGGTAAATTAAGCATTTATCCATCGCCTGAAAGTCAGTTTGAAACGCAAGAAGCCAGCATTATGGGTAACACCTGTTTATATGGTGCAACTGGTGGCGAACTCTATGCTGCAGGTATGGCTGGAGAACGTTTTGCTGTTCGTAACTCAGGTGCTACTGCCGTTATCGAAGGTATAGGAGACCACGGTTGTGAATATATGACCGGCGGTGTTGTTGCTGTATTAGGTGAAACAGGCCTGAACTTCGGTGCAGGTATGACCGGTGGTTTTGCTTATGTACTTGATGTTGAAGACACTTTCTCTGAACGTTATAACCAAGAACTTGTTGAGTTAATTCGCATGAATAATGCAGACGTATCAGAGCATGCTCTTCACTTGAAAGGACTAATTGAAGATCATGTTCGTGAAACAAATAGTGCGTGGGGTAATCAGCTACTCGATACCCTAGAGCAACGCTTGGGGCAGTTCTGGTTAGTAAAACCAAAAGCAGCAGCATTAGATAGTTTGCTAAAACTAGCAAGCAAAGCAGCATAAGCAATAGAGCAAAGAAAAATTATGGCAAAAAATACGTTTCAATTTCTAGATGTTAAACGCCACGATCCTAATAAGATCGATGCAACAACTCGCGTTAAAAACTTTGGCGAAATCTATGAAGGCTTTGATGAAAAATCATCTGCTGAACAATCTGATCGCTGTTTAGAGTGCGGCAACCCTTATTGTGAATGGAAATGTCCTGTACATAACTACATTCCAAATTGGTTAAAACTAGTCGCTGAAGGAAATATAGAACAAGCTGCGGAACTTGCACATCAAACAAATACATTGCCAGAAATTTGTGGCCGCGTATGTCCGCAAGATCGTCTATGTGAGGGTGCTTGTACCCTAAATGATGGTTTTGGTGCAGTGACAATTGGTAGTGTTGAAAAATACATCACTGATACGGCTTTAGCTCAAGGCTGGCGCCCTGATTTATCTAAAGTTAAACCGTCTGGTAAACGTGTCGCCATTATTGGTGCTGGACCAGCAGGTTTAGGCTGTGCCGATGTATTGGTTCGTGGTGGTGTTGAGGCTGTTGTGTTTGATAAACACGAAGAAATCGGTGGTTTATTAACCTTTGGTATTCCTGAATTCAAACTTGAAAAAGAAGTTGTAAAGCGTCGCCGTGAAGTACTTGAAGGTATGGGTGTTGAGTTTGTACTAAATACCACTATCGGTGAAGACATTCAATTCCAAACCTTACTTGATGAATATGATTCTGTATTCCTAGGAATGGGCACATACACTTCTATGAAAGGTGGTTTCCCGGGCGAAGATAAACAAGGCGTTTACGAAGCATTGCCTTATTTAGTTGCAAACAATAAACAATTATTAGACTTAAACCCTGATAATTATGTGGACCTTAAAGGTAAAAAAGTGGTTGTCTTAGGTGGTGGTGATACCGCTATGGACTGTAACCGAACTGCGATTCGCCAAGATGCTGAAAGCGTTCAATGTGCCTATCGTCGTGACGAAGAAAATATGCCTGGCTCACGTCGTGAAGTAAATAATTCAAAAGAAGAAGGTGTTGAATTTTTATGGAACCGTCAACCAATTGAAGTAGTTGGTGATGACAAAGTAACGGGGATTAAAGTAATCACAACTGCTTTGGGTGAACCAGATGAAAATGGTCGTCGCCGTCCACAACCCATTGCTGGTAGTGAAGAAGTCATTCCAGCTGATGCGATTGTTATTGCCTTTGGTTTCCGTCCAAGTCCAGCGCCATGGTTTGCAGATTTTGGTATTGATGTGAATAACTGGGGTGGCGTTATTGTTCCCGCTGATGGCCAGTGTGCTTTTCAAACTACTAATGAGAAAGTCTTTGCCGGTGGTGATATGGTTCGAGGTTCAGATCTCGTTGTTACTGCTGTATGGGAAGGTCGTCAAGCTGCTGAAGGAATTTTAGACTACCTTAAAGTCTAAGTGTCGAATACAAGGAACATCTGTGTCAGAATTAAAAAATGATCGTTATTTAAGAGCCCTTTTACGTCAGCCTGTTGATAAAACACCAGTCTGGGTAATGCGACAAGCAGGACGTTATTTACCTGAGTACCGTGAAGTGCGTGCGAAAGCAGGTGACTTTATGACACTGTGTTCAACACCAGAGCTTGCTTGTGAAGTGACTCTTCAACCTCTACGTCGATTTGATTTAGACGCGGCGATTATCTTCTCTGATATTTTGACTATTCCCGATGCAATGGGCTTAGGTTTACACTTTGTTGCTGGTGAAGGTCCTAAGTTTAACAATATTATCCGATCTGCTGCTGATATCGCCAAGTTAGGTGTTCCTGACATGGAAGATAACCTTGGCTATGTGATGGACGCTATTCGTCTTACGCGCCGCGAACTGGATGGTAAAGTACCCTTGATTGGCTTTAGTGGCAGTCCATGGACGCTGGCATGTTATATGGTTGAAGGCGGTTCTAGTAAGGACTTCGCTAAAGTTAAAGGCATGATGTTTGATGCCCCAGAGCAAATGCATGCTCTACTGAGTGTATTAGCTGATTCCGTTATTGCTTATTTAAATGCTCAAATTGCAGCCGGCGCACAATCTATCATGTTATTTGATACATGGGGCGGTGCACTTAGCACAGAGAATTATCAAGAATTCTCATTAGCTTATATGCAAAAAATTGTAGCAGGTTTAACCCGTGAGTCTGATGGTCGAATCGTTCCAGTAACCCTCTTCACTAAAGGTGGCGGCCAATGGCTCGAGTTAATGGCTAATACAGGTGTTGATGCTATAGGTTTAGATTGGACAACTGATCTCGCTACTGCACGCCAGCGTGTTGGTGATAAAGTGACATTACAAGGCAATATGGATCCTTGTGTCTTATATGCTTCTGCTGATCGTGTTGAACAAGAAGTGGCCAGTGTGTTGGCAGGCTTTGGACAAGCAGAAACAGGCCATGTGTTTAACTTAGGTCATGGCATCCACCCAACTATTGCCCCAGAAAATATGAAACGTCTGGTTGACTCAGTTCATAGCTTAAGCGAACCCTACTACGCAAAAAGCTAGTTAAGTATTAATGGCTTTGACTTCTTTTAATTTAAGTCAAAGCCATTAGCAATCTAATGTCGACAACACTACCTGTTCAAAATCACACCCTAGGCTTTGTATTAGCAATCCTAGGCACACTGCTATTCTCCCTTAAGTCTATCTTTATAAAGCTGCTATACCAACAAGGCTTGGATGCTAGTACCGTCTTAGTAGTACGCATGGCATTAGCTTTACCAATCTATATAGTCATATTAACCATCACTCTGAATTATCGAACAAAAACTGAACTGAGTCCGAAGACCGTAGGCTGCGTCTTTTTGATAGGGTTTTTAGGTTATTACTTAGCTTCATTACTTGATCTTATGGGATTAGAACTCGTTTCAGCCCAACTAGAACGATTAAGTCTATTCACCTACCCATTTCTCGTCGCCATACTCGGATTAGTATTCTTTAAAGAGCCTATCACTCGCAAATTACTCATTGCCATGCTAACCAGCTATTCAGGATTATGGGTGGTTATGGGGCAAGAACTACAATTAACTGATAATAATGTTGTTCAAGGAGTGAGCTTAGTTCTGGGCTCAGCGCTTAGCTATGCTTGTTATGTTTTATTAAGTCGGCCATGGATAAAGCGACTAACAGGTCTGGTATTTACCAGCCTAGCAATGATTTCTTCAAGCATATTTGGCTTATTACATGGTGTAATAGTAATCGATTGGACTTTAGTAAGCCTGACTTCTACCGCATGGTTATGGTTGTTCATGTTAGTTATATTTAGCACCGTCATTCCAAGCTTTATGATATCAGAAGCAATACATCGAATTGGTCCAGCTCAAACCGGCGTAGTGGGCATGCTAGGGCCTGTTATCACCATAGGATTAGCCGTATACCTTCTAGCTGAACCATTCACGCCTGAAATAGCGCTTGGCGTAGCGCTGGTAATTATAGGCGTAATGAGCTTGATATTAAAAAAGGTATTTTAAAAATCTCAAGAATATCTTTAAAGGGTCGCTCCCCATTCTAGTTCAAATAGCCGTATTCATATGGCTTATATATGAGTCTAAACGTCGTATGAAAAATGACTTTGTATACTCAATATAAAATATTAAAGTGAAGTATCGAGATAATACGTAATAGTGTCTAATCTGACAGCTTCCGCCCAAAGCAGACATTGATTAACTCGTGAAAAGCGGGGAAATATATCACCCACTAAATATTGGGAAAACTGCCTAACTTATGTTCATGCTCAAGGTGAATCGTGACAACTTCTACATTTAAAGATAATTGCAAACATGCTGTGGCTGTTTAGGTAGCTTAAACCTTAATATCTTGGATGCTTGGTGGGTTTAGGGTTTATGGCATTAGATACTTTTCCTTTCAATTTTTTATGCCACAGGCTTATCCTTAGCGTTGGGCACTAATGTTTGTTTACTATTTAACTTTATTGATTTCTTATAGTTCGTATTAATTTACGTGATTAGTCGCTATTACATGTTCTGGTTGAACTGTTTTAAAGTGTTTGCTAAATTAGATAGCTAAGCTCATAGTTAGCTTTCTGTATACCTATTTGGATTAGCCATGAAAAAATTTCATACAGCAGTTATTGGCGGCGGTTGTCTTGGGTCTGCAAGCGCTATTTCACTTGCTCACTCCTTAAAGAAAATTGGAGGCAAACCTGAATCAATCTGCTTAATTGAAAAAAATGTTTTAGGTAGTGGAATATCCTCGCGACAATCAGGATTAATAAGATCTGCCAATGCCGATGAAGCTTCAGCTCACTTAGCTAAGATTTCAACTGATATGTGGCTTAATATTAAAAAAATATGGGGTATAGATCTTGAAGTCGAACGAGCTGGGGCTTTATGGATTGCAAAAAAAGGCAAAAATGGCTCTAACCAAAAATGGGATGCTATTAGCCAAAACCTAAAAAAGATACCCATTGATTTTAAAAAAATAACCTTAGATAAGGCTCATTTAATTTGTCCTCACTTTATTAATTTATATGAAGACGAAATTTTTTATCATGAACCCGAAGCAATACAACTTGATCCCACGCATGTAAGACAGCAACTTTATCAAGGCATTCAAAACTCAAATCTAACTCTTTTTGAAGGTGAGGAAGTGGTTGGTTTCAAAAAGAATAAAAGTGAAAAAATCACTGAAATTATTTTAACTAATCATACCATTCAAGTGGAGCATGTTATTAACGCTGCAGGGCCATGGAGCCCCAAGT
Organism: uncultured Gammaproteobacteria bacterium; assembly: GCA_913058195.1. GTDB lineage: Bacteria > Pseudomonadota > Gammaproteobacteria > Nitrosococcales > Methylophagaceae. Next base: position 43,625 of record CAJXPP010000001.1, read on the forward strand.
TATTTGAGAAATTAGGTGTCACAATTCCTATAAGTGTTGAGCCGGTATTTGTCGCAAATTGGCTTAGTAGCCTTGCTTCGAAAGGTAAAACTAATATGCCAATTATTGCTGATTATGTGCTGTCTCTTATACACATCTGACGCTGCCGAC
>CAJXPP010000002.1 GCA_913058195.1 uncultured Gammaproteobacteria bacterium
ACGAGATCATGCCTAGTCTCGTGGGCTCGGAGATGTGTATAAGAGACAGAATTTACACAATGAAGCGGTAAGAGCAACAAGGCTAGAGTTCTAATGAATAACATAACTAATTTATTTAAAGATAAAAAAGGCTTTGAGGTTGAGTATATTTATTCTGGTGATGTGATCACAGGAGTTACGCACCCTGAATGGCCTTATGTGATAACCAAGAACGGAGCGCAAAGAGCTTTAGTTTGTAAAGAGACAGGCGAGCCGTTCGGTAAATTAATGAAAGATGATTTTAATGCTATATTAATGTGCTGGTTATTGATTGACGACCCGCAACTAATAGACCAAGCAAAAGCAAACTAACCTAAGCAACAGAGGCGAAAACCAACGCCACTGTTAAATTGATAGAATAACCAACTGTTTTCGTCCTTTGATTGCAGTTGTTATGTTGCGAACTGAATAGGAGAGAGAAAGATGTTAGAGCAAAAAATATTAGATGAAGCGCCAGAAGGGGCGACACATTACTGTAAGGGTGATTATTACAGAGAGGTTTTTATTGATAACGGTAACGGTGGTCAGTCGCAAGCGTTTGATTTTTACTGGGTTGAGGAAGATAAATGGTACAACGAAACCGTACCTCATGGCATTAGGTCGTTAAATGACATTAGAGAGATAGCTGAACTTAAAGCAACATAACCTTTTAAATAAACTGCGAGCGTAGCGAAGTCAGATTTGATTTTGTTGTTATGTTCGTTTTTAAATAGTGAGAGAAATATGGAACCAGTTACAGAAAGCTACGAAGTAAAAACAGAAGACAAAGAGCTTCACACGATAAATGTAATTATTGAAGCGCTGATAAGGCACATAGATAGAAGCAAAGACAATCCTAATTGCGAAGAAAACATAATTAACGGACATAAGGCCGCCATAAGAATTATTGACTATGTATCTGCTAGGATTAAAAACACATAACCTAAAGCACAGAGGAAAATACGTTTAGCTTGGAACAAGCTGTATTTTTCCTTTGATGTAAGTTGTTATGTGACGTACTGGGGGAATTATGAAAACACACTTTAGCGATGATGAATATGCAGAAGAAGGGATATGCAATATATATTCTGAGGAAATATCTAACCACTGGCGCGAAGTTACTTGTAAAAAGTGCCTAAACTTAAGAGATAAATACGAGGCTTTAGTTATTGTTGAGGAGCAAGATATAGTAAATCAAATGGGGGGGGATTTTGTAGAGTTTCATCAAAAACACAAAGACACATAACCTAGCACTAAACGGTTGCCTGCTCCCATGTAGAATAGGCGACCAACTGTTATGCAATCCGATTTGAGTGGGTTGTTATAAGTTGATTTACGAAACAAAGGAAGAAATTATGAAAAAGAGAACGGCACCAAAATATAAATGCAAAACACACGGGTGTGTGCGTATAGGTAATTTGAGTGGAATTTGCGGAAAGGTGCGATGTGGGCCAGAAGGTTATTGCGGAGCGCATGGTAACACCAAGTGCGTAAATAAAATAAAGATTACAGAGGTGGATTAAATCTTTATAACACTGCGAACACGAGAAATAATCTCGATTTCACACATTAGACCAGTTTAGTTAAGTTACTGGTTTAGCGTGTGATTTACATGTTGGCACGGTTTTCCCGTGGAAAGGGGGATTTATAAAAAGATTAACAACAGGTAATAAACTGCCGTTAATAATAACTAACTTGGAAAGGCTGAAGATGAAAAGACTTAAACTGATAACATTTTCAAATAATTTATGTACAACGGGTAAGCTGTATCATGACAAAGATATGGTTTGTTATACAATGGAATTACCATGGCTAAAGAATGCTAAAAACATAAGTTGCATTCCGGCAGGCGAGTATATGGTAAAAATGACTAACTCGAACAAGTACGGGCCATGTTATAAAATCCGCAATGTAACAGGGCGAACTGATATACTGATACACAAAGGAAATACAACACTTGATACTGAGGGTTGTATATTGCCTGCGTCTACTATCGGCGTACTTGACACCATGAAAGGTACTTACATTGCAGGCTTGTCGAGTAAAAACGCTTACGTTAAGCTAATGAATTTGCTAGGCGGCGAGAGTTTTACATTAACCATAGAGAGGCATTAATAATGAGTATATGGTCAGGCATAAAAGCAATATTTGGTTTTGACGGGGTGGGCGAGAGCGCACTAAAGATAGTTGATAAGCTAGCCGGTACTGATTGGACGCCTAAAGAGCAAGCACAGTTTATACTTGACCATGCTAACGCAACCAAGCACCAATCGCCAACCAGGAGAATGATGGCAATATTAATTACTATTGAGTGGTTCTTACTTGCTAACACTTGGTTAATAGCTTCTATATTCGGCAGAATATTAAACATAGATGCCTGTATGTTACTTGCCAGTGATGTTTCAGCGTTCTTACAAAGTGACATTAATCTGTTAATTAATGGCTTGATGGCGTTTTATTTCCTAATCGGCATGAAAAAGTAGTATAATAAAAGGCCCTTACAATCATGGATTTATCACAATGGTTAATTACGTCTCAGGCGATAAGCGAAAGCGCTCTCGTACTACACAGCCTAAACCTAAACGTAAATAGTATTCTATTTACTGCTTATGTGCTGGTTTCTGTTTTAACTAAAAGGGCGGCTTTTATAGCTGCCTTTTTCTTTTCTTGCTTATTGTTTGATGCTGCTTTGTTTGATCCACTAAGTGAAGCTAGCTTGTATCTGTTGACGTTTGCTATTTACTCTTACGTAATCGCTTGTAATGCTCTGACATTTTATCAAAAGTTAGCTTGTGGTATTATATTAATCCTGTCAATTACACTAGCTTACGATGCTTACTTCTACGGCATGGATGGGATATATGGGGCACATGAAACAATTGTTTACAACAATATCGAATATCTTGCTTTATACGCTCATATTATCTTTATCAGTACGCTTATACCATACAGAGGAATTGGTGACAGTATCAGACGTTTCGTTGATACTTTTATGCTTATCACGCGCAATAGTGCTAATTTTGTGTTGCTGTGATAAAATTAAGGTTACATACAGTAATCGAAAGTAAACACGATGGAAGATCGCTTAATAAGAGTTGAAAAAGCCATAGAGAATATGGCTAACGGGATCACCAAGCTGACCGAGGCTATTGGTGACGTTATTAAGGATAATGCTGTTCGCAACGAAAAAGACAAGCACCAACAAGAAAAGCACGAAGAGTTGTCATACGATGTTAAAGCGATAAGCAAAAAGATGGAAATTGACACGGCAGAAATGAATAAGAAGGTTAACACTTTTATAGAATCATACAAAGAGCATGACAAGCCAGTGATTGAGACGGCTAGAAAAATGCAAGGCTGGCTTTTTTGGTGGTTAACTCGTGTTATTGCTCCTGTAGTGCTCGGCGCTTTATTGTTAAGTGCAGGGGCTGAACTTTACGACAAAGCTAGCGAAAAACAAAAGATAGTAAAAACAAGTAATTAGTTAATGATTAGATTAATAACTAACAAATAAAGATGATTAAATAATCAATTAAGGTTAAGTAATGGCTCACACCTTTTTGGCGCTAGATATGAATCTAATCCCGCAAAGCACAAAAGATAATGTTCCTACGTTCTGGATGGGGCTTTTTTCTAACGATCAATCAAGAATGCTTATTGATGGCTATAACGAACAAGGTGTATTAGTTCACCCGCAAGCAACACTAGACGCTTGGCTTCAATGGTCAGATAACCCACAAGAAATTCAATATAACCTGTTAGCGGAAGCTATCGAATATACATCATCAGAATTCACAGCGTTAAAGAATGATATTAATTCTATTTGGTATTTTGATGCAGAGGTTGAACTATAATGGCTTGGGCGCTGCAATTTGATGGTGTAAATGATTACGTGTCAACGTCATCTGACTTAAGCTTTACAACAACTCAAGAATACGCAATAGAAATAAAATTTAAAATTGATTTATCAACTAGCAAAGATATACATATACTTTTTAGAGGGAATAACACCAACTACCTTTACTATAGGGTTTCAACTAATGCTTTTTTGTGGAAGGTGGCAGGAAGTAATGTCTCAATATCAGTACCTTCCGCCAGTGTTTTAGGTGTAGACTCAACGATAATAGTTAGACAGGCCAATACAGGTTCAAAAACTATGGAGTTTGTTGGCTTGCCGGAGGGGGGGCCATTTACCGCGTTAAGAACTTTCTTATTATCAGGCTTTGGTAATGGTGGGAATGGCTGGCCTCTAGATGGTTATATTCAAGAGGCTAGTGTGTATACTGACACTTCTCTAATAACAAAGGTTAATAAATGGGATGCCACAGCATCATCTCACGCAGCAGGAACTCCAATACTAACGGATACCATAGGGGGTAATAATGCTACTGGTGTTAACATGCCTACTGATGGTAGTGCATGGTTAGATTTGGGTGGCGGAGGTTTGAGTTTATTAATATCAGAGCAGGGCCCGTCATTCTCCGAAAGCTCACAGGTATCTGCTAGTCAAAAAATAGCCGCGGCGGTATCAGTATCAGGACCGTCTTTTACCGAGTCTTTAAGTGCCACTTTGTCAGCTTTACCAATAGAAGCCTCAATGATAGAGCAAGGGCCATCTTTTGCTGAAAGCTATTTATTGTCAGTATTGGCATCAACAAATATAAGCGCAGCAATTACAGGGCAGGGACCGTCTTTTATTGAAAGCTCAACAGCATTCACTAGCAAGAATTTTAGTGCAGAAATAAACGAGCAAGGACCATCATTTACAAGTCAACTTCTAACGTCTGTTTTTAAGGATGCGTCCGGGCAGATTGCAGAGCAAGGGCCGTCTTTCTCGGAAAACTCATTGATTGCGTTACCAGTAAAGGTAACCATAAACACTAAAAATATAGTTCAAGTGAAAAGAGTTAGCAGAAATGTTACAATCTCAAGAGCAACAAAAAAGATTAAAGTAAGAAGCAAAACAAACACTATAAGGATTAAATGATATGCAATTAGCTATAGCAGGGCGTAACGCCTCAATCGACGCCGTTAATACATTATTAAACGGGGGCACTTTAGAAATTAGAACAGGAGCAGCCGCAGCTATAGACAGCGCACCTACCGGAACAGTATTGGCGACATTAAATATCAATGCAACAGCGTTCGCTAACGCATCATCAGGAAGCGCCGCAGCAAACGTAATTGCTGACGTTACCGCAACAGCAGCAGGAACAGCGGGTCATTATGTAGCTAAAAACTCAGTCGGAAACCCTGAGCGAAATGGCACAGCAGGAACGAGCGGTACAGATATGATATTAAACACAACAACCTTTGGGGTTGGTGATGATGTTTCAGTTACTAGCTGGACTTACGCACAAGGAACAAGTTAATGCCAGTTAATTCAAGAGGTCATCGAGTAAAGACAAATAAGAAAAAACCGACCAAAAAGAAAAGTAAATAAATCAAGCGGTTAGTGAGGTTCGCTCAGTAGTAATATACTGAGCTTTTTTATGATATAATTTAAGTAAATAAGGGCTAAATAAGGGCGATATGGCTACTTCAGGAACGACACTAAAGGCAGGAGATAACCTACCAGCTAGAGGCAAAGCCTTTAAGACCTTGTTGCTAGAGGTTTTAAGGGAAGAGTCAATGATCGGCCTTAAAAAGAAAGCAACTAAGGACGAAGCGAACAAAGCATTTATAAAGCACATCGCCAATAGAGCCTTGAACATTGAAGATCCAAACAGTGCAATGCTGTTAAAAGAGTTAATAACTAAATCATATCCATCGCTAAAGCCCACGCTTGATAAAATAAATTTTGAATTCAGGGCTGACGGTACTGACTTACAAAAAGCTAACGATGTTTTAAAAGCCATATCCACAGGTAAAATACCTCCAGATGTGGGCGGATTGGTTATGGGTGTTATTAAAGATAACTCAGTAATAGAGGCTAATACGGAGTTAGCTGAAAGAATAGAAGCTTTAGAGAAATTAATTAACTAGTTTTAAGTGCGGCTAGAAGGCATTCGAAAGCAGGTTGTCACCCTGTTGCCGCTACTTTTTTAGTGACTGCCAATGACAAGGTGATTTATGAAGGCTAAAAAAAGAGATTTAACGCAAGAGCAGTTAATGTGTATGTTTGATTACGACCATAAAAAAGGGATGTTGTTTAGAAGGTGTTTTTCTAACGGTTTATTTATAGGTCTAGAGCGAGCAGGAAGTAGTAATGAATCATGTGGATATAGATATATAGAAATACATGGAATTAATTACCTAGAGCACAGGCTTGTTTGGGTTTACGTTACAGGTGCGTGGCCTTTGGACCAATTAGATCACATAAATAAAAAAAGGTTCGATAATAGATTTTCAAACTTAAGGCAGGTTAGCAACTCTGAAAACCAAAAGAACACCACACTAAGAAAAAGTAATACGTCTGGAATTATGGGTGTTCACGCCAGAAGTGATAACGGCAAATGGTCAGCAAGAATAAACCATGATGGAGAAAGATACACGCTGGGATCTTTCGATAGTTTTCTTGAGGCTTGTTGCGCTAGAAAATCAGCAGAGGCTAGATTTAGTTATCATATAGATCACGGTAAATCATCATGAGGAGCTTAGCAAAAAGGCTAGAATTTATAGAGCCTCGGATTTTATCCCAAGCGGGAGCATTAGATAAAACCGTATACGGTATAGTTGATAAGGTTGATAAGGTTGACGGTGAATTAGTTCCTCATTTCGTTAGGAAGTGGAAAGGAACCATAGGGCATATGGAGCCAACCGATGACAAGCCAACAATATGGCTCGTAGAAAAGCTAGAGCCTTTAATATTAAAACACAGAAAAGTAAAAGGGGCTTGGGGTGGTCGCGCTGGAACTAAGTCTATTATGGCAATGGATGCCATGGTGGGTGAGGTTAACTCTAGCGGTGTTGGTGTGTTTTGTTTGCGTGAAAGAATGAAGTCTATCTCTCAATCAATATACAAAGGCATAAACGGCAGGATAAGCGAGTTAAATTTTGCCGGGTTTAATCCTGTCGAATCTAAATGGAAAATAGACCATAGAAGCGGTGGTATAATATCTTTTGGCGGTTTAATGAATGTCGAAGATATGAAATCTTTATTTAAATATAAGTACTTCTTTCTTGAAGAGGCAGCCAAGACAAGTCAACACGCACTTGATACATTGGGACCTACTTTAAGGGGCGTTGATGGAGCAGAGCAATGGATGATTTGGAATCCTTTATCAAGCAATGATCCTATGAGCCTAGAGTTTATAGTTCCTTACCAAGAGCATTTTGATAGACAAGGTTATTATGAAGATGATCACCATTTAATTATAAAGGTTGGTTATGAAGATAACCCGTTTTTTGAGCATGATAAATCATTGGTTGAAGAGTTCGAAAAAGACACAGCAAAAGTTAAGGACGGGCGAATGAGCAAGGCTAGATATAATCACATATGGCTAGGTGCGTTTAATGATGATATAGAGAACTCTATCATAAACGCTGACTGGTTTGATGCCTGTATTGATGCCCATATAAAGTTAGGGTTTCAACCTAAAGGGGCGATTGTTGTTGGGCATGACCCCGCCGATGTAGGTGGAGACAAGAAAGGCTATATACAAAGGCATGGCGTAGTATTCACAAAGGCTGAAGAAATAGACTCAGTTAACGCAAATGACGGATTCGACATAGCGTGTAGATACGCAAAAGAAGCAAACGCCGATTCTTTTGGTTTTGATGCTGACGGAATGGGAGCGCTATTAAGAAGGCAGGCAGATGACAACTTTAAGGGAACTAAGATGCACACCTTTATGTACAAAGGCAGTGAAGGCGTCCATTTGCCTGATGCTATCTTTGATGCATCAGAAAACTACAACATGAAAGGGCAAAAGAAAAACAAGGACGTATTCAAAAATAAGAAAGCTCAAAACATTGTTTCGTTTGCTGAAAGGTGTAGAAGAACTTGGGAGGCCGTTACTCTTGGTGTATACCATGACCCCGACACCTTAGTCAGTTTTGCCAGCTACAAAAAAGAAACAGGCGAAGGAATAGACAAGCAAACGATGAGCAAGCTTAGGTCTGAGTGTTGTCGTATGCCATTTAAACCAGGTGATACAATAACTTTCTACTCAAAAGAAGAGATGAGAAAGGGTGTTTTACAGCCAGATGGTAGCAAAACTAAGATACCATCGCCTAACCTGTTCGATGCCGCGGTGCTTTCTTTTGATAAATCAAGTATAATAAATAACATCGAGAAAATAGATGTCAGCACGATACAAACAACAAAAGTTAGTCACTGGTGAAAAAATGAAAGAGTTAAAAGACGTTAGGCTTGACCTTAATAATTACATCTCAGCTTACTATGACAGAAATAGAAGTTGTTTAGAGGATTATGAATTTGCAACTGTTAGCGGGGCAATGTGGAAAGGCTCCTATTCTGAGCAATTCAAAAACAAACCTAAGCCTGAGATTAATAAGATATACGGCTCAATAAATCGCATTCTAGGTCAGAAGCAAAGAATGGAGATGAACGCTAAAATTATCTCTAATTCTGACGAAGCAACCGACGAAGGTGCAGACTTATTACAATCAAGATGGCGCAACGATTTTCAGGCTAGTGACGGTAACGAAGCGTTAAACAACTCAGACCAAGAGGCTTTCTTTAGTGGTTTTGGTGCTTATAAGCTAGTTGCAAAGTATGAAGACGAAGAAAACCCAGATTCAGAAAAGCAATATCTTTGTGTTGAGCCTATATACTCAGCTGCTTCATCAGTCGTGTTTAGCCCTTCGGTTAGAAAAGATAAAGCCGATTCAAAACAGGCTTGGCATATAATCCGAACCTCACGAAAAGAGGTTGAAGAAGAATTTAACACTGATGTTAACTCTATTAATGCGCAAATTGATTGGTTTGATTGGGATACAGACTCAGAAAAAGATATTTACCTAGCTCATTACTATGAGGTAATCGAGAAGAAAATAACTGAGTATGATTTTGGTGGCGGGTATATCATAACTACCGGTGACGGCATAAAGGATAGCTACGGCAATAAGATAACTCGCGATGACTTAAATGAGATACGCGACATAAGAGAACATAAAACAACTAGGCGCAAAGTCAAGTATGTTGAATATGCTTTGATGTCTGGTGATAAGTTCCTAACTAAGCCGGTCAAGCTTCCTTTTAAGCGTGTTCCTGTTATTCCTCAGTATGGTTACTACCAAGTTATAAATGGTATTGAATATTATTGTGGCGAAGTAAGAAAGCGCCGCGATCCTCAAATGTTCCTTAATACTTATCACTCTGCACTAATGGAGATAATGGCAGCACCTCAAGTTGAAAAGCCAGAGTATACACCTGAGCAAATAGCTAAACATGCAGGACAAAGAAGCCAAGCAGATGTAGATAACGCAGCTTTCGTTATGTCTGACCCTATATTAAACACTGACGGATCTATAGCGCATGTTGGACCGATAGGAACACAGAAGCCGCCACAAGTCGGAACTGGCTTGATGGCAGCTGGTCAGCAGTTAGGCTCTGACTTGTTAGATATGGCAGGAACGGGGCAAACAACACTACCAAGCAATGCTAGTGGTGATGCAGTTCAACAGGTTAATGATAGAAACGATGATGCATTCCAGCCATTAATGCAGAACTCTATCGCAGCTATTAAAACAGCGTGTGAGGTTTGGATTGATGCAGCCCAAAAGCTTTACTTTAGTAATCAAAGAAGCTTAAGGGTTCAAGCTGTTGATGGCAGTTATTCACAGGTTACTACACTTGAATATGACACTGATGACAATGGCGTTTATGGCCCATTTAAAAATAACGCCAAAGGTCGTTACACTGCACAAGTTAAAGTCGGTGAGTCGTATAAATCCAAGAAAGAGGCAGAGCTTGAAACAACGCTTAAAATGCTTCAGTTCGCAGATACGAATACCCCACAAGGACAAATGCTGCTTAACCAGGCGATAGTGTCAACTACGGGCGAAGGTGGTGAGCGCTCACGAAAAGTAGCTAACTATCAAATAATGGATAGCATGATAGCCCTAGGTTTAGACCCTGAGCCAAAAACAGAAGAGGAAAAGCAATACGTTGAGCAAAAGGTTACGCAGATGCAGCAAGCAGCGCAAAATCAACAGCCGGATGCGGCTATGGTTATGGCACAAGCTGAAATGCTCAAAGGTCAAGCCGACATGTTAGAACAGCAAAACAGACAGGCAGAGATACAATTGCAAGCAGGTAAAGTCCAAGCTGACGCACAAGGCAAGCAGGTTAAGCAAATGTCTGACGACCAATATAACTTCATTAAGGCACAGCAAGACCAACAGAAGATTGATAATAAAGCTTTTGACGATCAACAAAAGAACGCCATCAAACTAACAGAGGTCGAGGTTAATGCAGGACTAGAACTTAACAAACAAGTTTCTCAGAATGTGGCGGCTACTAATGGATGATTTAATAGTAGCATTCGCACAAAACAAAGCAGGTAAGCGCTATTTGTTAGGTGTGTTCGATGATAAAAAGATACTCAAACGAGCTTATGATAACTTTAACCAAAAGGTAGGCGGAGAGGTTGCACTTGTTACCACTAACCTAAATCAATCAGGATTGTTTGAGATATAACCAAAACGCCTTGGCTGGCGTTTTTTATTGCCTAAAATATAGCGATTCCCACTATTAATAAGTAGCCAATTTAACCAAGTTGGTATTTATCACTAACTAATGGTAAAATACACCTACCTATCAACGAGGGGTTATAGCTCGTTTTTTCGTTCACCATATGACGAGGATATTAAATATGGATACTGGTAATGCAATCGAGACTAAAGAAGAAGCTAATCAACCTGTAGATTCTGTGGTAGAAAATACAGAGGCAACCGAGGCTAAACCACAAGCCGAGGCAACAGAAGAGCAAGAACTTTATGTTGATGATAGTAGTGACGACCAAGAATCAAGTCACAAGAATGAAATGTCGCAGGCTCAAGCTTACGCAGCATTTCAAAAGAAAAAGAAGCAATCTGCACAACGCAAGAAAGATTTAGAAGCCGAGCAAGAGAAAGCCAATAAATTACAGGCTGAACTTGACGAGCTAAAAGCTACTGTTGGAAAGATAACAAAGGGTAAGCCGCCAACGCTTGAGCAATTCGATTATGATGAGAGTCAATATCAGAATGCTGTTAAAGAGTATTATAGCGCACCAGAAACAACGACAACAAAAGCAAATAAAGCAGAGCCTGAGCAGGCTTCAAACCCTGTGAATGACGAAGCTGAGTTTTATCTTTATCAGCGTGAGCAAGAGTTAACTAAGAAAGTTCCTGGATACGATGCAGCTAAAAGCAATGTAACAGAAATTTTAGCTAAAAAAGGTTTGACCGATACGTCAGGCGCTATCAACTATCTTTCAGCTATTTCAAAGCAGAAGGGTGTGGATATTGCAAAGGTTATTTTTGCAATAGACAAATCACCTAAGATAATTGATGACTTACTAGCAGCTGGAAACAATGCGTTCGCTGTAGCTGACATATTATCGAATGCTGAAAGCAAAGTTAAAACTCGCTCAAAGAAAAAGATTGATTCTGAACCAGAACCCAATATTACTAACTCTGGCGCGATTAATAGTAACAGCGAAAAGGTTAATCAAGCTCGCAAAAAATGGATAGATAATCCAAATGCGGCAAACTATAACGCTTATCAATCCGCCAAAAACAAAAAAGGTGAATAAAAATGGCTAACGAATTAGCACATGACCTGATGTGTACTTTGTGGGAAGAAACAGCAAAGACAACAGGTATGAAAATGGCGTTATCTCGCGACTTAGAAACTTGGAATATGGGTGGCGATAGCGACTCAGACCGAGCAGCTGACGCGCCTGATAACTCAAACACTGGCGGTTCAGACCGTGAATATATCCCACAAGAGTATCGTTTTGAGACTCAAGACGGGATTGTTTCATCTGATTCAGATTTCCAAGATTTAGTAGACCGTATGATCCCTATTAATCGCGGTAAATCTAAACGAGTTCTTGCAAGCATTGACGCTAAGGGTTTACGTGACCCACGACGTCGCGCAAAAGTAGCTCAAGGTATGGCGCGAGACTTAGCTAACGCTATCGACTTACTTTGCTATCAAACCATGATCAACAGTTCAACTATGGTTATTCAAAACCCTAACGCTTTTGATTTCCAACAAGGTATTGATGCTGAAGTGTTAATGCTTAACTATGGTCTTGGCGCTTACGATAAGAAACTATTCTTGTCTAACAAAGATTACGCCAATGTAGCTAAAGACTTAGGGCAAGCGTCACGTGAGACTATGGTTAATGACGCATGGTCACGCGCTCAGATTCCTGATCTAGCAACGTTTGACACCATGCGAAGCGATTACCTTGTTAACTTGCCATTAAGCTCAGCGGCTGGTGTTACAGTTAATGGGACGCAAGAGCATACAGTAGCAACTTATGACGCTAATGACTTTTACCTTGATAACCGCTCAATGACGTTAAACTTGACAGGTGCCACTACTGCTAACATGCCAGTAGGTACTAAGTTTACTATTGATGGTGTTAACTTCCTTCACCCTGAAACGCGTGAAGACACAGGCGAGCTATTAACCCTAACTGTTGTCACTGCATCTAACGGCGCTCCAGTTGTTCAACCTGCAATTGTTGCTACTGGCCCATACCGTAACGCGAGTGCTGCCGCTGGTGCTGCCGCTGCTGTAACAGTGTTAAACATCGCAAACTCTAACCCTTCTCTTTTCTATACTCCAGAGTCTACGGTTTTAGTTCCAGGTACTTTACCAGTTCCTAGTGATGGTGCAGGCGTAACAGCTATTGACGCTGTAACCGAGCAAGGCTTACCGATGCGTATGACTTACAAGTATGACTTTCATGAAGAGCGCTTTGACATTAAAGCATTAGTGTTCTTTGATGTGCAGGTTGTATACCCTAACCAAGTAGGCGCGATTTTGAGTAATCAAACCTAAGTGTTACAATATACTTAGTAAGTTAATAAAGGTCGGCTTATGTCGGCCTTTTTATTTTGTGGAGAAATATCATGATCAACATCTTTAAATCTGGCGGGCCTTGGAAGAAAGACGGGAAAGAGTACACTGTAAAATCAATCAACTCAGAAGATAAAGTCAAATTTTTGTCTGATGGTTGGGTTTCTAGTCTTGACGAGGTTAAGGCCAAAAAAAAAGCTAAAACCAAGGTGAAGCAAGATGATAACAAAGAATGATTTAGTTCTTAGTGCATTTGAAGAGTTAAGGATTAGCGGGATAACTGTTAAGCCTTCACCGTCAGAGGTTGCATCAGCAATAAAGCGACTTGATAGCATGATTCTAGGTTGGCAAAACAAAGGTTTGTGTCTTAGTTATGTTCGCTCTGCTGGTTTTAGTGATGTTGACCCGAACCAAGATAGTGGACTTAATGACGTAAATGCTAACGCTGTGATTACAAACCTAGCTAAGACGCTATGTCCTGCATATGGTAAAACATTACACCCTGACACAAGGGTTGAGGCTAGAACATCTTATTTAGGTCTGTTTAGCTCTGACTTAACTATGAGAGAATCAAACCCTTACTTACCTACCGGTAGTGGGCACTCTTTTGGTTATGGATATAATGACAGGTTTAGGTTTCAGAGTGCAGATAAAAACGCACCTGAAAACTGCGAGACTATTGATATTAAAGTTGGTGAGGTTGACTTTTACCCTGTAGACTTTAACCCGTACTTAAACGAGGTTGACGGTGATGTCATAGCAAGCTATGCCGTAGAAGATGGTCAAGGTGTCGAGGTTTTATCTCATGCTGAAGCTGAAGGTGTAATAACTTTAGAGGCTAAAGGATTAACAGTTGGTTTTGCACCTATCAAAATTACCGTTACAACTTCGAGCAATAGAGTTAACCCAGAAACAATTAACTTTAACGTTGTATCAACATAGTGCTATAATGAATTTGTCCTAGTGTCGGGCTAGGGCAAGTTAAGCGCGTTTAACACCCACCCCGACTAAACACCCCGACTAAAATTAACCCCGACGAAGCATTGAAGCTATAACTTTAAGGGGTTTTTTTATGGCTACCTCACTACCTCCTGTGATACTACCGAGAAACAAATGGGTAGACATATACGCAGAAACTGGGATAACACCCGGAACATCAATCATAATTCAGAATATCGGCAAAGATGAGGTTGTATTAACCGAATCCGCAACAGAGCCTACTACTGGTTATGGGCACAACAAATTACCAAGCAGACAGTTCTTTACTAATGGAACTGGTAACGTTGGCGCATGGGCTTACACTGCGAGAGGCTCTAAGCTTCAAGTGGAGGTGTCCTCATGAGCGGGTTTAAACCTTACATCTTGAATTCAGGTTCAGGTTCAGGATTTTTAATGCCTGACTCTGCAACATATCCTTTTACATCAAATGGCGCTCGTGATACATGGGCTAACGCTAACAAACAAGACCTAATTAAAAACTCTACAGTAGTGAATGTAAGTAGTACAACATGGTACGTTTGGCGCGGTGAGGACAATCCAGAAACTTATGACTCAATAAACTGGGCCGATGTAACACCAATAATCAAAGGTGAAAAAGGTGATCAAGGTAACGCGCTAGATTTATCGTCAATACCTGGCGACACAATAACAAAAACAAATTCAGGTAGCACAGGAATTGAATCTTCTTTAATTACTCAGCCTGATAATACGGGCGTAATTGTTGACGGAGAACTTACCACGTCGAAGGGGACTTTAAACATAGGTCGTGGACTTTCGCTTGGTGAGTCAGGTTTGGCACCAATATTTACAGATGTTTTAGAGTCCGAATCATCTCTTCCTGTTTTATCTAATTTAAATGAAGACGGAACAACATTACAGCCCCACTATATAAAACGTTACGATTTAACGAATAGTGTATTGCAGCCTCTTGAAGGCGAGAATGTTGCAGGATCTTGGGATGCGACAGTACCTGTAACATCAACAAGGGTAATCACAAAACTGCGAATAAAGTTTGGCGCTAGCGCAACAGGCATTAGGCTTACTCTTAGGTATGCCGAAACACCCTCAGAAAAAGACGGTATTGTTCTGTATCAGTCACATACTGACGCTGAGTTCAATTCAGGTGTAGGTTTTTCGGTTGCTAGCGGATTGTTTGAGATAGATTTGGGAAAAGAAGCTGCAAAAGTAATAAGCGGTAAATACGTATGCATATTGCTTGAACAAAGTCCTTTAGGTGCTGGTCAAATTCAGTTGCTTGGTGCTACAACAGATATAGGTGGCGTCACTCAATTCTATGCTTATCTAGAGCAAACATATGTACTAGAGGAAGCCGTTGCCATTTCATCTCAGCCAGTAAATTGGAAGAAAGTTTCGTCAGACTATACTTCAGTTAGCGGTGATATGTATTTAGATTGCAGACCATCCGCAGAGAATATTACTGTTACAATTAATGATACTTACCCTACTGATTGGTCTGGTTTGTTTATTTACAATGAATCTAAGAGAAAAGATGTAATAGTAAAAAACCAATCAGGAGACACAGTAGTAATTGTTGATAGGAAAGAAGGGCAAGCAATATATTTAGATGCTGGCTCTTTTCAATCAACTACAATAATGGGTAGACCTGAAGGTATTAGCGAGGTTGTAAATCTTGATGTTTCTGCGGACTCAAGCATTACTCTAGATAATACCTACACAGGAAAGTTTGTAAACATAATTCAAAATGGAACGCAGACAGCAATACCAATGATTATTACATTGTCAGATCATGCGCAGTTCAGCACTGGTGATGTAATTAAAATTGGCACTGAAAAAAGTTATGTAAATTACTACTATGCTGTTAATTATAATGATAGCCAAGGTACTTTACTTGTGGTCTATCCTTCAAGACTTCAGGGAATTAGCTTGGTTAGAACTGATGGAGGATGGGACGTAAGCCTTGACGGAACTTATAATAAAGTTGCTGTTAGGCCAAAAGCAAAGGCAGGGGTTCCATTTGCTGACAATGACCCAGATGTAAGGCCCGTACAAGCATTTTCTTTTATTGATCACCCTGCGGTTGATTATATAGAGGATGCGTCAGGAAATAGAGCCATAGAAATAGATCTCAATAAAGTAATTAATGTTAACCCAGATACTGTTGACATAGTTGGATGGTGGTCTATAAATGCTTCACCTGATGCCAGTGACATAGCAAACGCTTTAGGTCAAGTACAATCTTCAGCTGTAATTAGCCACACAGACAACATCAAGTCTGACGAACTACCTGAAACAAACATAGCAATGAAAAGAGATGAGACAAGCGCGAAATACACTTACTTTGCTTACCCTACTGGCTTTTTTACAGATAAAGATGGAGGGTCACTTGAGCCAACGCTAGTTAACACAGGTGTCGGTAATTCTGCTGACTGGGTGGTTAGTACAGTTTATGTTGACGGAGTGACGTATCGAGTTCAAAGAAGCCCAGCGCAAAACTTTTCACAACAGTTATTAACATGCAAGCTAATTCAAGAGGGTTACTAGAATGTCTATTGATATTATCGAAGACTTAGAAAATGCCAGCTTAGGCCGACCCCTAAAAGGTTTAATGCTTGAGAACGGTATACATATTTTTAACACTAAACAAGAGATACTAGATCAACAAACGCTGTCACTAGATAGAGTTGAAAACGCTGTTATATTTGCGCGCGATATTAAAAAGTTTCTTATCTTTGATGCTACTGGTGAAAACTACGAAGAAAGAGATGTTCCAGGCGGTAGTGGGAACGCCTATGGCGGTCAAGGCTTAGGCACTCCAAAACCGATAAGCGCTGGTAATTCAGATATATACTTGACCGATCCAGTTGGCTATTACGTGAGTCAAAATAACAAACCATCATTACTCACTATATATGTCAATGATACTCAGGGTTATTCAGAATTTCGCGTAATCTATGACAATGCAAACAACGTAACTAGAGAGGTTAAAGTCAGCGCTGATGGCATAAAAGATAGCTCAAAGACAATTGAAACAGGCGAAGTTTGGGAGTGTCGAGTAACTTTAAGTCGTGATTCACTTGATAAAAATACTTTTTTCTGGGCTAAACTAGATACCTTGGGTGGTAGTAGCTACGATGGAGACGGCTTTGGCGTACCATCATCGACAAACGTTAGCTACGGATTGATAACTCAAGAAGAAATCACAGGCAACTGGAAAAACAACAGTACAGAGGCTGGCGACTTAACAATAAGGCTTCTATCTACAAAAGGCTACAAGAATTGGCGCTTTTATTATACCTTCCCATTAGGTACTTTAAACTCACGGAAGCTTATTATACAAGTAGATGACAAGCCAGCGACGACAAAAACAGTGAGAAGTGGTGAGACGTGGCTTTGTGAGATTAAAGCAGGGCGCTTCTATGATGACTTCTTTTTTCAAAAGATTATAGATAATCAAAGCACGTTTATTAGTGAAGAAGATTTCAACTCTAAATCAGGCTATAGCAAGCTTTCTAGCGGTGGCGGATCAACTCATAAAATAGAGTTTTTGGAAAACGGAACGATATTTAAACTATCTAACAGTAAGATAGAAGTTCGACTACTGGAAGGCATGCAGGACGAGGATGGCAAAAGGCACGGCTATGTTAAGTATATAAATAGTCGCGGAAGCGATGTTAATTTTGAATGGTACGACAGAAACGGCAATCAAGTAACAAATAATGTTCCTAGTGTTTGCCCCAAAGACACTGTAGTGGAAATATTCGCGGATTATGCAAAAAATGAATATGTACTTAACTTTGGTCAATCAAAAGTAATAAACACAATAAGCGAAAAGGAGCTTTTGGTAGAAAACAACCTTTATCTAGCTGATTTGCAAACTAGGTTTGGTCCGGGAACAGTGGAAGCTAACAACCTAACTTTTATTGTAGACTCAATTACATCTAACAATCTAAACGGAGAAAACTAAAATGTCTGATTACTCAATCAATAACTTAAACTTAAAAAACAACTTAAATGTTGTAGATACAGACGGCAATCTAATCGAGACTATGACGGTAAACGATTTGATTAAATCTAAACTTCTATCATCTTTTGTTGGCTTTGCCGATGCTGTTGAGGACTTACCCACAGGCCAGACTGGTGAGAGAGCTGTGGTAACGGAAGGTGTTGCGGTTAACTACGCATCAGAGTGGATTGTGCCAAATAAAATTGGCTCGGCGTCTAACGCTGGTTTAATGATTCAAGCTGATGAAGGTGTGCCAATGACAGCGCCAACAACATCAAGTTATGCAGGGGATCGAGGATGGTACTACAAAAACAGTGCCGGAAACATTGATCCTCAGGGTAACCCTTCAGCCAAAATTAACTGGTACTTTGGTTCGCAGGGTTACAACAAGACGCTTGGAGACATTAGTACTTTAGCTATGAATCTAAATACTTTCCAAGTTCCAACAAGCGGCGATTTGTTCCTAACCATTTACACTAAATTTCAAGGAGATGGTGGTGATGCTGGATCATGGTATCGTTCACGCCTAAACTACATCATTGCACCGACAGCAACAGGTAAGCATTTAGTTCATTATGGTGCAGACATTCCTGCGCTACTTCCAGCACTTCCGCGCCTTGATATTACAAGCGCGTTAGACTCCGGATCTAGCAATGGCCCTCAAGACTCAGCAGAGGAAATCTTTTTAATTGCCCTATCAACAAACTCAGCGGCAACAGTTGATACAGTTGAACTTAGCTTATCAAGCACTTTCGAACTGTACTCAAATGACGCAGCAAGCAACATTAACATTTATCGAGTATAGTTAAAATCACGGCCTCAATAGTGAGGCCTTTATAATTGCTTTGGATTAAATTATGCCAGTAAACTCACGAGGTCAACGCACCAAAACCAGTAAGAATAAGTCAACTAAGAAATCAACAAAGAAGCCAGTAAAGGGAAAGGCTGTGGTAAGGAGTAAATGAAATAAGGCACATTAAGCGCCTTTTATCACCATAAAAACAAAAACCCAGAAAATCCAAGCGATTCATTTAGCAATGCAGAGTTTTAGCCTGATTAGTTGCCTATGCCAAATTGGGTGAAGATACCTAGCCGACGGTTACTGGTACAGTGGTAAACTTAACTAACGGTGCTTTGGTTGACGGTGCTGCTGATGACTTCAAAGAGGTACCAACAGAATAATAAATAGGTTAATGATTCGGGGCTATACAAAAGTACAGCCCTTTTTTTTGTGTATTATTAAATTAAATTCACTCATGCTATAATTGAGTCATTAAACAAACAAGGCTTTTGCAATGCCAAAAATAAAACTACCAATGATTAAAGGTGACCGTAAATCAGATTATGATTACCGTTCAAACCTTCCTGTCAACTTAACAGCTGTAATCAGAAATATAAGAGGCGATCAAGGCTATCTACTTAGTCATGACGGTCTAACTGAGTTTGCATCAACTAGCGGTGTTGCTAGGGGTGGTGTTTTTAATGAAAGATTTGAAAAGCATTACAGAGTGTCAGGTGATTCTTTTGAAGTAGTAAACACTGACGGAACAACTACCGTTATAGGCTTAACTGCTGGTGACGGAATATGCTCGCTAGCTAACTCGTTTAACACTCAAGCTGTCTTGACTGATGGTAAACTGTACCTTTGGGATAACGCTTCATTGGTTCAGGTTACAGATCCAGACCTAGGATTCCCGATAGATATAACTCATTTTAGAGGTATCTATGTGATGACTGATGGTCAATTCCTTTTTCATACTGATATAAACAACGAGTTTTCAATAAGCCCTCTCAAGTATTCTTCTAGTGAATTTTCTAGCGACAAAATCCTAGCAGTAGAAAAGATAGAGCAAAATAAAATAGTCGCCTTTAACCGATATTCAACAGAGTATTTTTACTTTAACGCAAACGCACCGAGCGGAACAAGTGTCTTGCAGGTTATTGACGGGGCATCAAACAATGTAGGCATAATGGGAACTCATTGTCAAACAGTTTTAGGTGGTATGTTTTTTATTTTAGGCGGAAGGAAAGAAGAGTCTCCGAGTATTCATATTTTAAGCTCCGGTAAAGAGGAGCCTGTAGCTACTAGAGAGGTTGAGCAGATACTATCAAAGTACACTGAATCTGAATTGTCTAGAGCGTACCTAGAATCAAGAACAGTTGATAAAGATGAGTTTTTAATTGTTCATCTGAAAAATGAGACGTTGATATATAACCACGCAGTAGCAAAAGCTATGGGTATAGATGCTGCATGGGCTTATTTGAAAACTGGTGCTGATACTGACAACCCTTGGCGAGGAAAGTTCGGCGTATTTGATCCGCGCGTTTCAAAATGGATTTACGGGGATATTCTCGAAAGCAAGCTGGGGTATCTTGATGATAAATCAGCGGCACAGTACGGCGAGCAAGTAGAGAGCGTTTGTTATACGCCTATTGTTTCAGAATTAGAGACGTTCTCTATAGATAAATTTGAGATAGACACTATATCTGGCTATGGAACAAGCGATTTCACTTCAGCTTTTAGCTTATCCTATGACGGAGTGACTTACGGAACCGAACACTGGAATTTAATCTCATACTCAAGGGGATATAATAAAAGATATATTACAAGGCGCCTTGGTTATGTGGAAGATGATTTTAACTTTAAGTTTAGGTTTGTTTCAGGTGATAAAATGGCGTTTTCAGGCTTAACGGTGGATTACTCATGACACTTCAAACGTTAAAAGGTTGGCGAGATGTTAGGGAAAACCTACAGGGCGCCACTCAAAAATTCGTACAAGATTATTCTGCTGTAAAAGATGACTTATCATCTGCCGAAAGGTCAATAGCCACACTACTGGAAACTATTGAAGGATTTAAGCCGTTATTTGGCGCACAAACTCCAGAGGGCAACGTAACATCTAACGCTTCACAGGTTTACTTCGACACGACAGCAAGCCCAGCAAGTGTTACAATGTATTTTAATGAGTCGGTAGGTGTTGATACTGGCTGGGTACAAATTAGTTAAAGGTGATTTATGAGTTTATTCGGTTCAATTGGTAAAGCGTTATTTGGTGATCCATCTAAGGACATTCGAAGAGGCGAGCAAGCAGCTTTAGCGCAACAACAAAAAGCACTAGACTACCAGATGGAAGTTGACGCGCCTTTACTTGGTTATCGTAATCAAGCTTTAGGTGGTTTATCTGATTACTATATGGGCGGCCCTGAAAGTCAACAAAGATTTTACGACCAAGCACAAGCAAGCCCAGGCTATCAGAATTACATGCAACAAGGTGAAGAGTCTATACTTCGAAACGCTGCTGCAACTGGTGGTCTACGTGGTGGTGCTGTAAACCCTGCATTAGCGCTTAATCAACACAACGTTACGCAAGGCTTAGTTAACCAGCAATTGCAAGGCCTAGGTCAGTTTGCTAACCCTAACTTAAGCACGGCTAACATAGCTAACACTTACGGCAACATGGGTAATATTCAGCAACAATCAGCTATTGCGCAAGGTCAAGCGGATCAGTCATTAGCGGGTAGTGTTTTAGGTGGAATTACTGGCGGCTTAGGTTTAGCCGGTGGTCTTGGTTGGAAGCCTTTTGGCGAATAAGGAACAATAATGGCTAATCAATTTACTATCAACCCTTTAGGCGGCTTTAACTTAGGTCAAGCTTTAAGTGGCTTAGGGCAGCAGTTCGGCAGAGCTAGAGAGCGTGACGAGCAAATGCAGGACATGCAAGATACTCGCGCTTTTGCTGTACAGGCTCAATCTGGCGACCCTGTCGCTATGAAGGAGTTGTTTGCACGTAACCCGAACATGGCTATGCAATTACAGGAAGTTGAGCAAAACAGATTATCCAAGATGGATGCTAGGCAGAAAGCAATAGCTGACGAGGCTAACTTTGGTTACGCTAAACAGTTAAGGCTTGCTGGAACTCCAGAAGAAAAGCAGATGATACTTGAGCAGGTCATACAAGACCCTGCATCTGATTTGTATGACCAAGATGACGTTGGTAAATCACCTGAAGAGTTAGAGCTTGATAGTAATATTCTGCTTTACTCGAAGCTAGGTGACAAAGGCTATCAAACAATGTTTGGTGGTGGCTATACCAAAGAAAAAACACTACCAGCTGAGTCACAGGCATTTAACGACCTGATAAAAGACTTTACGCCAGAACAGCAAAAAACAGCAAAGCTTATTAAGGCTGGATTAAAAGGTCGAGCGATTACTAACGCAGAGCTTACAGCTATAGAGGACGGCACTATAGATAGCTACTCCGATTATAAGGTGCAGCAAAAACAAGCGGAAAAATTCGCAGAAGCTACAGGCTCACAAAGGGCTAAGATTATAGATAAAGGCTTTGAAAGCATAAACAAAGCTAATACAGCACTAGGGAATATTGATAAAGCTATAGCTGTACTTGATAAAGGTGCTGGTGTTGGTGCTATCGAAAAACTATGGCCATCAATTAAGGCTTCGTCTGTTGAGTTGGATAATATCCGCGGACAAATGGCTTTAGATGTTGTAGGCGCCACAACTTTTGGCGCATTGTCAGAGGGTGAACTGAACCTAGCTAAAGATGTCGCGTTGCCAACAGGGTTAGACACTGCCGAGTTAAAAGATTATTTACTTAGGAAGAAGGCTGCGCAAGAAAAACTAAGGGATTACTACAGCGCACAAATACAGCACCTTGACCAAGGCGGAACAGTTGCTAGCTTCTTAAGAGAGCAGGAAAGGGGTAAAAAGCAACCTGCGAAACAATCAGCACAGTCGGAGCAACAGAATCAAAACAATCAAGCGTTACAGTGGGCGCAAGCTAACCCTAATGACCCAAGAGCAGCGCAAATAATGCAAAAACTGCAAGGGGCGCAATAATGGCAACTTTTGATCCAGATGCTTTCTTAGCTCAAGATTCGCAACCAGCTTTCGACCCTGATGCTTTCCTATCTTCCGGTCAGGCTTCTAACGTTTCAGCCGGCAATGTAGACGTGCCAGGAGGCGGACAAACCTCATACGCCACACCAAAAGACAGAAGCTTTGCAGAGCAGTTGAAGGGTGTAGGCGAAGCAGCATTGACGACATTAACAGGCGCAACAGCCGGTGCTTTAGGTTTTGGTGCTGGAACTGTCGCCGGTGCGGTGGGAGAGCTTACAGGTATTCTTGATAGGGGTGATGGTTTAGAACTCGCTCAGTCGCTAGCGGAAAAAGGAACGTATTCACCAGAAGGCGAGGCCGGGCAAGAGTACGTTAAAAATATAGGTGAAGCAGTTGGAGCATTACCGCCAGTACTAGGAACTGCACCCGTTGTTGGGCTAAACGCTCTAAAAGGTGGCTCCAAACCTTTCAGTAAGACCAATACACCATTAGCAAATAAAATAGCTAACGAGGCAACAGGAGCAATACAAAAAAGCTTTAAGAAAAAAGCGGAGAGCGAAAGATTTACCCCTAGAGTTTGGGGTATGGTTCAAAAAGCAAGAAAGCAAGGCTTTGACGAGGGCATGACAAATGTTATCGCTAACGCTAGCCCTATCGATAAGCGCAGAATGTTACAAATGGTTAGTAAAATGGAAAAGGGTAAAACTGACTCGCTGTATCAAGCTAAAAACAGACCTGCCGATATTGCCGGTGACTCGCTGTTAAAGCAAGTTGATTTCGTTAAAAGCAACAACAAGCAAGCAGGGCAGCAATTAAATAGAGTTGCTAACAGTTTAAAAGGGAAAGAGGTTGATATTAATGAGCCTAGAAATAAATTCTTTGATGATGCTTCCGAATCATTAGGTGTGACTTTTGATGAGTCAGGCATGCCTGATTTTACTGGATCTCAAATTGAAACAATAGCACCAGCCAGAAAGTTAATAAAAGACATCTCGCTAAGAATAAAGAGAAACCCAAACCCTGACGCACTTGACGCGCACAACTTTAAAAAGTTTATAGATGAAAATGTAGACTTCGGCAAAAGAGCGCAAGGCTTAGGCGGAAAAACTGAGCGAATAGCTAAAGACCTAAGAAAGAGTGTTAATAATACTTTAGGCGGTCAATTCGGCAAATACAAAGAGGCCAACGCTAGATTCTCTGATACTGTACAGGCTTTAGATTCATTGCAAGATGCGGCAGGGAAAAAACTAGACTTCTTTGGCCCTAACGCTGACAAGGCAACAGGCACAGTATTAAGAAGGCTAATGAGTAATGCTCAAGGCCGTGTAACTTTGATGGACGCAATAGAAAACATAAGCGAGACATCTAAGAAATACGGTGGATCTTTTGATGACGATATAATGACGCAGATGCTTTTTGCTGATGAGTTGGATTCTGTTTTCGGTGGTAGTGGCAGAACATCGCTAAGAGGTGAAGTTAAGAAGGCCGGAGTCGATACCGCTGTTGATGTTTCTCAAATGACAATACCGGGCGCTGTAGCTTTAGGCGTTAAAGAAGGCGCTAGAAAGTTAAGAGGGGTTAATGAAAAAAATCAAATAAAGGCTATCAAGGAGTTATTGAAAGCTAAATAGTTTATTTGAATACTTGGCATAAACCGATAACAACACCGACAACTACACTTAAAGCAATATAACCAAAAATTAAAGCAATCATAAACAAACCTAAAATGTTAAAATAAAACTAAAGCATAGCACAGGATTAAATAAAATGGCTACAGTGGTAAATAATAGTTTAACAGCAGATGAAAGCATAATTAGGATTCACAACCCTATTATGTACGTTCCAGACCCAGACAAGGGTAAGCCACTGGGTGAGTTCCAAGCTTACTTTGGGATCGTCGGGCGCGATCCTCAACTCGAAGATAACCGCAAGAAACCTTACGCGCTCCAGGAGGATGGATCAGCTGTACCAATAGATCAACCCGTTATCGGCTCTGCTGGTGGTGTTCCTGTTTACAATGGCTCTCCTGTTGGTGTTGCTGTAAATGGCTCTTACTCCCTAAAGATACTAGATAAGAATGGTGCTCAAGTTTATTACTTCCCTCACGTTGAGGCGTTTAACCTGCAAGGTTTTAGCGGTGTAATTGCAGAAGAGTCTAAAACTGTAGGCGCAGGTTTAACGCTAACCTTTGATAAAATAGAAACAACGACAGCGAGCTTTTACAAGTCAGTTGATGCTTTAGGCGCTAAGTTTGAAGGTGCTTACCTGAAAAAAGGCGTTGATTATGTAACCAACTCACCAACTACTGTTACGCTATTAACCGCTACTGCTTTAGGCACAGTTATTCTTGGCAGGCAAATGGACCCAACAGGCCAGATAGTACCGGTAACTGAAGGCTCTAGCGCTTTATTTGTATTTGAAGATATTGCGGTTGCTAAAACATCTGATTTACAGCCAGGTGATACTGTAACCATTAACGGTGGTGTAGCAGTTGGTGACAAGTTAGGCGGAGCTAAGTATTTAACTGTCCTTGGTCAGCCTGATCCTGATGATGGTGAAAACTATATAAACCTAGATAACGGCAATCAAATAAGGGCGATTGAAAACACCTTTAAGCTTGCTAGATATTCAGAGGTCACAACAAGCGTATCAAGCGTTTCTGGTGCTTTAAATCTTGACTTAGATCAAGGTAACGTATTTAAAACAACGTTAACTGAGAACGTATCATCGATAAACTTCTTGAATGTTAATCCTGACAGCTCTCTAACAACCACTGCTACATTGAAAATAACACAGGGTGCGGCCTCGGCTTACACTGTCGGCTTTGCTGGTGTTAAATTCTCTGAAGGTGTAGTTCCAACGATGTCACCAACGTTAAGCGCAAGAGATAGATTTGTGTTCACCACTGATGACGGTGGAAGCACTTGGGATGGTGGTGTTTTCGGGCAAAACTTCTCATGATAGGCGTAGCAAAAGTTCAATCAGTAACGGGTTCGCCAGTGACTCCAGTTTATAGTGTGTCGTTGTCTCCTGGTCGCATAGATGTGCTCTCAGGCAATGGCTCTGCAACTAGCCCTAGGGCATTCTCAACGGTTAAGAACGGCATTGGGCCTTACACTTACTCTTGGGTGGTAACGGGTATCGATATAAATATAAATAGCGAAACGAGCGATAGTACAACGTTTTTCGCTTCAGGTTTCGATAGTTCATACACTGAAACGGCAACGCTAACGGTTACAGATACCGGTAACGGCAACGCTCAAACATCAAAACAAATAACAGTAAGATTTGACTTCGAGTCAGGAGCATAAAAGCAATGAGAACTTATAGCAACTCAATAGTAATTCAGTTTGATAATTCAGGAACCGGCAACGCTGGATCTGGTAAGCCTGTTACGGTTTTTGAAGCAGGCACAACAACAAAGGCGCTACTGTTTGACAATGGTCTAAACGCACTTAACAACCCAGTGCAGGCTGATGATTCTGGTAATTACACATTTACCGTTAATGATGGCACTTATGACATATACATAGACTACGGACTGCCAACGCAAACAGCTATACTTAACGAGCAAATAGCTAACACTGTAGATAATCCGCCTCTTTCGCCTGGAGACTTAGTTGTTGCTTTCGACACACTTGAAGAAGCCGTTAACGAAACAAACCCACTAAAGATGTTTATTGGTGCGGCGTTAAACTTAAGGGAACCCGTTGTAGGTAGCGGCCTCGGCTCTATGTGGGACGTTGTTGACTCTAGCACCGTTCAAGTTAACGGGCGTGACGTACTTTTAATAGACGGAATACCCTCTTTAGCGATGGTTAAGCGCAAAACTTGGAATTCGTCAAGTAATGGTATAAAAGTAACCCGCGCAAACAATAAAAAGCATTACGGATGGGGTTCTACTGCTATCTTACCTGATGGTCGCTGGATGCAGATTTTTCGAGCTAGTTCCACTCATGCCACTGAAAACGGTGCGCAAGTACTAGTACACTTTAGCAATGATGAAGGTTCTACTTGGTATGGTGAATACGAGGTATATAGCCAGCCAACATCGGATGCTAGGCCGGATGCTTTATGGGTAATGGCTAATGGCAGAATAGGGTTTATGTTGAACAGGGCCACTTCGCCTGCGCTAAGTCCACACTACTCACCGTTATTTATGTATACAGATAACAATGGTGCTACTTGGAATAGTGTTGTAGTTACTATGCCATCCCCTTACACATTTCAGGCTGCTGGCGGCATGACAGAGTTCCCTACTTCCCAAGGTGGCGATGACACTAACGGCTTTATAACTTTCGGTTTTGCTAGCGCTGGACAGCTAGACGCGCTAACAACCGTAGACAATGGGGCAAGCTGGAGTATAGTTGACGATATAAACGGAGTAGGTGCTTTTGCGGACAGCTTGTCAGAGACTTGTTACGCGAGAATAGGTGATAGTGATAGATGGTTAATATATTCAAGAGCTAAGAAAGATGGCGATTGGACTGATCAATCAGTAGTGTTTGCAACAACTAATTTGCTTGATTGGGGTACTCCTATTTTGAGTGGTGTTCTAAACAAAGGCACGCCACCCGCGATGGCTTATAACTCAAGGAAAGGTACTATAGATTTGTATGTAGTTGCGCGAGGCGGCAAGGACTTATACGACTATGATAATGCTTTATTAGTTGCCTCAGAAGATGCTGAAGTATTGTGGGCGGCATCAGGTGCGTACACTGGTTACCCTGCTAGAGTCGCGGAGTTGCCAAACTGGTTTACAGGTTATTTAAAACCGTTCAGATCTGGCAGCGCATATTACTTCACCATGATGTTTGGCGAAAACCCTACCTCATCAAATGGTAGTACGAGTGCTGTAGCTGTTTTGAGTGATGTGCCAACCAATTCAAAAGATGCTGCAACAATCTCAAAGATAACTAATAACTATATTGAGTGCTCAAATATAAAAGTTATAGCCGAGTCAAACGTAACAACTGAGGCCGCAATAACTCTTAATAATAACGCGGAGAATATAAGTGCTAGATATGGAGGATACGAGGACAGACATACAACGCCTGCAATAGAATACCTATCTTATTTCTCTGACGACTACAGACAAGATGTGCAAGGTGATTTTACAATAGATACGGGCGGCGAGTTATGGTTAAGTCCACAAAATATAATACTTGGAGCTACTAATAACACAGAAGGCATGTCCGCTGCGGTGCACTTAGGTGTTGCTAGCTCTAGCTCACCATCACTAATAAGTCACGCTGTTGGCACGTCTAATGCAAGAACACATATAACCTTTACCAATCCGAATGGTATTATAGGTAGTATTGTTGGTTCTGGCTCAGCAACGGCTTACAATACATCATCTGACCCACGATTGAAAACTGAGTTTACTGATTTATCTTATGACGAAGCGCGAAGTGTTATAAATAACTTGTATGATTGCACGGGCAAATTCCAGTTTAAGGGTGACTTAGATGTCGATGTTGTTGGCTTCAATGCCCATAAGGTTATTGATATTCAAGGTCTTGGTTCTGAAATAGGCACAGAAGGTAATGGCTCTAGAGACAAGGCGATTGGTGAAGTGGTTGGCCTTAACGAGCTAGGTGAAGAATTAAAAGTATCGCCTGCTAGTGTAGACCAATCAAAAGCAGTTCCTTACCTATTGTTAGCAGTAAAAACGCTGATGGATAAAGACGCTGAAAAGGATGCGCTTATAGCTGAGTTAACTGGCAGAATTGAAACGCTAGAGGGCAATTAAGGTAATAACAGCTTCACTTGATGTTAATTATTTTCCCATAAAAGCTAGCGCGCTTGTTAGATGCGCGCTTTGTTCTTTTTAAGCACTAGGCGTTAACCCTTCAGCCCTTAATAGTTCCCTATACCTTTTGATTTCGTTTTCGATGTCTTGAGTTGTAGGGAATTGCTCTTTTAGTACTGAATTATTTCCGCTTCGACTCTTGGTTTTTCTTTGTCTACCCCTCCGTAAGCTTGTGTGCTGCATATTATAAAATTAACATTATCATCTTCGATCAATCCTACCTCTGATAATGCATCTTGGAAAAACTTGATTACACACACGGTAAAGTTATCCAGGTCTGTACCCTTTCTTGCTGCGTAGTACGTGTACTTTATTTTTAATTGCCCGTCAATCTTGTCAAATTGACTTAATTGATCTTCAATCATGGCTTTAAATTTTTTCTTTGCTGACCCGTATGTTCTGAAGTGGCACGCTCTAGACCAGTTAAATGTTATAGCGCAATTAGCATTGTTCTTCGTCTTTTTTATTACGCCATATATAGGTAATATAAACTTATAACTCATACAATCACCAACAACCCTTTATCAATTAATTTCATTTGTGTTCTTTCTAGTGCATACAGTTTCGCATTATCAACCATCTCATATCCGTACAGTGCCGGCGCTCTGCCGTCAATAACGTCATGGCAATTAGAGCAAGCGTATACGGCGAAATGATCACTACATTTATAACCCATCCCTCTGTTCTTTCCAATATGGCAAAGTACAACGGTTTCATTGCTCGAACAATCACCTAGAAGTAAAGTGCAATCCTCACCTCTTGCTGATTTAGTTATCTTTGTTTCTTTAGCCACAATTACAAACCCCCTCAATTAAATAATAAACACTAAACACTATAGGTGCGCATAGTAAAATCAAACCTACAACAGATAAAAGCCAGTGCTTTAAATTTGGTGTAATACTCATAAACCCTCCTCACATAACCTTCACTAACAAGGACGCTCCGCGCCTTGTAGTTTTCAGTTATATTACTAAAAAGGCTTTAACCCTGTTTTATCAGTAAATTCGTTCATCTCATCAAGATACAAGCTCGTCAAGTTAGGGTTTTCTTTCATCGCTTTTTCTATACTTTTTTTGTGGCACTTTTTATGTATTGGACTAAAGCTAATATTGCTTTGCTGTCCGAACCATATCAATTTATTACACTTACAGCATTTCTTCATCGTTCAATCTCCTATCGTAATATAACAAGGCAATCAAGCGCGATTTCGCAAGCTCAACACCTTATTACTATGGTTATCTCTCATACTCTAAAGCCAAACCCTGTTGACCAAAAAAGTATTGTAAATCATCCCGCAACTTATTGTGCATCGGCGTTGTAAATAGCCGCGTTACAGGTATCTTGTCCATTAATTCAAGCTGTCGCTCATAATCAAGATTAAAGAAACCGTTTGATTCCATACCATCACGAACAACAAAGCCAAAGTCTTTATTGCTAAATAAGATAGGCAGGCCAAAAGTTAATTTAACATACCTGGTAGCCTCGTTAATCGTTAAAGCCATGTGGTCTGATATTGGACCGTACCAAGATTGATAAACAGAGTTAGCAGGATTAGACCGCTTATTTTCTCGCTTGGTTATATTTAAAAAATAACCTTGAGACGGATTACTAGCTATAAGCGCGTCAATCTGCTTATAAACTTCCGCTTTAGTTGTTAGTGATAGTCTTACGTTTTTCATATTCCTCCCTCTAATCATTCGCCTTCAACGTAATTAAAGGTTGTTGTGCCGCCAAGCCCCTTAGATGTTGTTCTTGTTATTACTCCGTCATTTTCTAGCAATCTAGCACAACGGAAAACTTCACCCTTACATATACCGGCCTTTAATTGCAAATCTAAAGAAGTTAGAACTTTAAACTTTTTAATAACAAACTCAGTTTTTTGTATATTGCTTAAGCCTTTAAGCTCAGCAGGTGTATCAATAGGCTTTTTGGCTGTTTTCTTGTTAATAGTTCCTGGTAAAATATCGCTCTTTTGTCGCGATGGTATAACGTTAATTTTATTGCCTGCTTTAACGAATGCCTCACAATCTGCTAGGCATCTTTCGTGCTCTGCGTTTGCTTCTGCTGTTGTATTGCTCATCACTCTTTACCCTTATTTAATTCTTGAATGTCTTGGCGGCTTTCTAGTAACTCTAATTCTTTTGCTTCTTGTTCGCGATCTTCTTCTCGCTGTTCATTGTAATAACTCATGATTATTCCTTGTTATTTATAGTTATTGAGTTAGGTGCTTCATTACCAAATACATCCCAGCCTTGAGCACTTTCGCGAGCAAACATTTCAAGCCTTGGTAAATCTCCGCATAAATCGATTATCAAATCCCTGACTTGTGTGGGTTTTCTTGAGTGCACGAGTGCTTTGCCTTCGAATTGAATTTGCTCATCCGCATTAAATACAGCTCTTACACCGTGTGATACAGGCTTAAATTTACCTTTAGTTGCAATAATTACAGATTCACTACCAGCTCTAGTGTAAAACCCCATACCAAAGTGAGGCTTGTTTTTCTGTGTAAGTTTGTTCCACACAAAGCCATTCATGTTTTTAATGGTAAAGCCCCAAGCATGAACCAGATCGATAGCCTCTTGCGGCATCGCGCCAACGTACCACATAAATAAAATAGCGTTATCGGCAGCTAAAGAATCAACATCCATATTCATCAGGCCTTTAATGCCAGTGGTTAAATATTGATGCGCCGCACCTGACTTCATTGAACCGCCAGTTTTCTTGTTGCTGAATTGCCATGGTGGATCAGCGTATATAATTTCGTATTTTTTATCATTCATTCTCTCTATCCTCTTTATAGTGCTATTGGTTGGTTAACTTGCGTCCGACTCGAGTAATCGCGCCTCTAATTTGACCTAGTTTAGTTCCGATAAATCCCATCTCTATCTTAAGCTTTCTTGCCTTGATGCAGGATTCGCAACCGTACATATGCAACACTTCGTCATAACCATAACCGCCATCATTATCACGATTTAATATCTTTACTGCTTCATACGCATGATTACCACAAGTGCCGTAAATAATATCTTCATTGCTTAGCTTGTCTTTACCGCTAAAAACTTCCTCGAATGCTTCGCTATATTTGTGATTAGATAACTCAGCGCCAATCTTGCGCTTTAAGTCGCTTTTTAAATCTGCGTATTTTGCGTGCTTAACAACAAGGCTCTCTATACTCATACTATCTCCTATTGCCATAAGGCTTTAAACGCTATGCGCTATGTGTTGGTTAAACTTCTGTAATGTCGAGTCGTAATAATATACGCTCAATTTCATCTACACTACCAAACTCCCATTTGACCTCGTTGCACTCTTCGTTATTCATGGCGTCAAAAATAAAGTACAAATTAAATATTCCTGACTTTTCGCTAATTGACGGATATATCTGGGTTACTTTGTCCAAGTTTACAATTGAACCATTTTTGCTATTTCTAATTATCATCGTATTCCCTCTTGCTTGTTAAGTTGAGCAACCATTGCGCTGCAACAGTTGCTAGTGGGTGTTAGTGCTCTAAATACACGCCAGTAGCCAAGCACCCAAACCGTTGATCATTGTCGATTTCACTTGTTTTAATTATTCCGTGTTCATCGTTAGATATTGACCCTGCCATGAACTCATCAACCAAAAATGGGAGCAACCACAAAGGGATCAGTAATAAGTCGCTGCCCTCATCCCATTTATTAAATCCTAGTGTTTCGGCTTCGGCTACTGTTAGTTCGTTAGGGTTTATTTTAAAGAACCCGTCCATTGACTTGATCTTATCTGGGTAACCTCTAATTTCAGATAATGCGAAGCCATCTTCCCAGTTAATATACGTGTAAATTTCAGCCGCCTTACCTGCAACCATGTCTTTTAATTTTACAGCTAGTTCAAAGTTGTTCATTTTATTCTCTCTATTGGTTAGTTGTATTTTGTAACTGAGACTAACTTTAATATACAAAACTTGACATTGCAAATAAAATTTAATAATATTTGTTAAACAATAAACGAAAGGAAATATCATGGCTAAAAAAGTTCAACCGTTAAACCTAGATGAAGAGGTTATTAAGCTATTAAAGGCTGAGTCAGAGAATAATGACCGCTCAATGTCTGCAGAAGCTAACAGAATATTAAAAAACTGGTTGCGTAAAAAGTAAATAAGTATTAATATTAATTTGTTGTTTGGCGTCGATTCCAAATAATAGATAAGGTTTAGTAGGTATTTCTGGGGTTATTAAGTTAACCCAATCGACCAGATGTACCCACTAAGCCTTTTTTATTGCCTACGATTTCAACAACTCGATTATATCTTTATGCGTCACGGTTTCGACTGTCCCGGTTCGAGTGTAATTTAAAGTGTTAGAATGTGCGCCCACAACACAACTGAGTTTTTAGTTAATTATAGGGGCTGGACTGCTAAACAGGCAGGAATGATTAACCGAGCTATTAACTGTTTAAAATAATGGCTTATGAGTTCTCTACGGAGATAGGTACAAGAATCAATTATGTGAGTCCTCGCCGGGCATTAATGGTTTAACTCATAGTAACCTGAGTGAATTATTTGTTTAATTCTCCTTTGGGTTTTCTATGAATTTTACTAAAGAAACTTGTACAGAATAAGTAATTAGTTAGATTAATACTCTACAGAGTTTATACAACTATTACAGTCTTACATAAATCCGAATACCGGTGTAAGGCTTACAATTTGGAGGTTATATGTTGCCAAAGCATCACTATAGCGCAAAAGATAGCGCTACATTTAATGATAGTGAGTGGATAGGTGGTCAGATAGATCAGTTGCCTATCTCTATGCAAAAGAAAGTGGCGGTTAAGTATAGTGATATATATTTAAAGCTAACTACTGAAGAAGATAAAAAAGCACGATACAGGGCCAATACATGGCTAAGAAAAACTGTTGATAAAAACAAAGTTACTAACAAGGTAGGGCTATTTTAATGTTATATGAATTAAGACCACATCAGCAAACAGCTTTAAACGAATTAAGAATTTCTTTTAGCCAAGGTAAAAAGCGCCCTATGCTTTACGCTTCGGTTGGTTATGGTAAGACGGTTGTAGCTGCTCACATTGTTACAGGCGTACTTGATAAAGGTAAAAAGGTTTTATTTGTTGCGCCTTATACTGCGTTAATAAATCAAACGGCACGTTCTTTTATGGACCAAGGCATACCACAGCCGGGAATAATGCAAGCCGATCACCCGTGGACCAACCCGGGCAAAAGATTACAAATTGCATCAGTGCAGACTTTGGCCAGAAGAACTATACCTGAGGTTGATTTGATTATAGTTGATGAGGCGCACCTGCAGTACTCAGTTATTTGCAAGTTAATGGATGAGACAGATATACCGGTAATAGGTTTAAGTGGTTCGCCTTTCTCGAAGGGGTTAGGTAAGTATTACGATAATTTAATACAAACTACTTCTATGCGTGAATTGATTGATCAAGGCTTTCTTTCTGACTATGTTGCGTACTCGCATGATAAGCCAAACTTAACCGGCATAAAAACCGTTGCCGGTGATTATCACGAAGGGCAATTAGGCGATCGTATGAGCGATCCTAAGCTTGTTGGTTGTATTATTGATACATGGTTAAAGAATGGCGAGAACAGGCCTACAATTTGCTTCTGTGTAAACGTTGCTCATGCTGAATTTATAGGGTCTGAATTTGAAAAGGTAAATATTACAAATGTAGTGATCACCGGTAAAACACCGATAGAGGAGAGAGAAATTTATTTCTCTCAATTCAAGAAAGGAAATATAAAAGTATTGGTTAATGTTGGAACGTTGGTGGCTGGGTTTGATTCAGATGTAAGGTGTATTATAGATGCAGCTCCGACTAAGTCAGATATTAGACACGTACAAAAGCTTGGCAGAGGCTTGAGAACTGCAAAAGGCAAAGATCATTTAATTATATTAGATCATGCAGGCAATTTAGTTAACTTGGGTTTTCCTGATGATATAGGAATAGATAAACTTGATACTGGCAACAAACAGGAAGCTGCAGAGCGAAAAGAAAAGCAAGCCAAAGAGAAGAAAGAAAAAGAACCGAAGGAATGCGGAAAGTGTCACCACATGAAGAAGGCAGATGAGCACGAATGCTCAAAGTGCGGCTTTACTCCTAAGTTTATTGAAAACGTAGAGGTGGCTGATGGTGAGTTAACATCAATTAAAACATCTAATAAATTCACTAAGGATGACAAACAGCGTATATGGTCAGAAATAAAAGGCTATCAACGAGAGCGCACATTATCCGGGAAAAACCTAACTGATGGTTGGTGCTCGCATTTGTATAAAGATATGGTTGGAGTATGGCCAAGAGGACTAAGAGACGCTGCAGCTCAACCAGGCGAACAAGTGAGAGGGTTTATAAAACACAAGGCTATTGCATGGGCCAAGAGTAAAAATAAAATGAAAGACAGAGCTAAACATTCTGAATGGCTCGAAAGAAGACAAAATATAGCTTGATTAAATAACCATTATTAATTATTATTAAAGCATAAGTTAATAACGGTGGTAAACATGAAAACTTCGGACGCAGCAAAAGGCCAATGGGATTTGATTTATAAATCCTTTGGTCTGCAGATAATACCTAACAAGCATCAAGCTTGCCCTATCTGCGATAGAAAAGGATCATCAGGCATACGAATACACGATAAGACCGGCAATGGTGATTACATTTGTGTATGTAGTAGCGGGAACGGACTTTCTTTATTGATGGAAGTTACCGGGTTGCCTTTTGCGGATGTAGCAAAGCAAGTTGATGAAATCATAGGTAATCAGCCAGATAGAAACAATTTAAAACCTAAGTTAACCGGTGTTCAGAAAAAAATAGCTAGCACATCAAAGCCGATTAACGGCACTTGGTCAGAGTATTACTTGAAAGAGAGAGGTATTATAAACTTGCCTACTATGTCAGTACATCACTGTGACTCAGTGCCATATTTTAACGAAGACGGCCAAAAGGTCGGTAACTATGAGGCTATGGTGGCCACTGTTACAGATGCACAAACACTTGAAATACTGCAGCAGCATATAACGTACCTAGAAGGAAGTAAGAAAATTTACCGTAAAGTAAGAAATATTACTGATGTAGATTATAAGATCCCTGTAGTTAGGCTTATGGATGCAGAGAAAACACTTGGCATAGCTGAAGGAATTGAAACAGCTTTAAGCGCCCACGATAAATATGACATTCCTTGCTGGTCCACAATAAACAGCGGGTTCTTAAAAAGATTTAGAGCGCCTAACGGTGTTACAAAGTTATTTATATTTGCTGATAATGACAAGAGCTTAACCGGTCATGCTGCAGCGTTTGAATGTGCAAGAGCTAATTTAAACGCTAAAAACGATGTTACTGATGTTGTTGTAGCTTGGCCAGATGAGCTGGGAGATTTTAACGATCTAGATGATAAAGAAAATATATGTATGTGGGAAAGCTCGAAGTAATTAATTTAAAACAAACCAAATAAACAAAGAGGGTATAAGATGAAAGTATTAAGTCTGTTCAACGGAATGTCATGCGGAATGATGGCGCTAGAAAGTTTAAATATTCCAGTAACGAAATATTACAGCAGTGAAATTGATAAATATGCCAACCAGGCAGCACAAGCATTATTTCCTGACACTATTCAGCTAGGTGATGTTACTAACTGGCGCGAGTGGGATATTGATTGGGCTAGTATTGATTTAGTTACTGGTGGCTTTCCTTGTCAAGCTTGGTCGATGGCTGGTAAGCAGTTAGGTGATAAAGATGAGCGCGGAATGCTATTCTGGACGATGCTGGATATTATGAAGCACGTTAAATATCACAATCCGAAAGCTGATTTTTTAATTGAAAACGTGAAGATGAAAAAAGAGTTTGAGGAATATATTACAACTCACACTGAAAACGCTTTAGGTCATGTTCATAAAATACTGATTAATAGCGCCCTGGTATCTGCTCAGAATCGCAATAGATATTACTGGACTAGCTTCGAGGTTGAGCAACCAGAAGATAAAGGTATTTTGCTTAAAGATATAATTGAACCTACTGTTAGTGAAAAATACGCCCTGTCTCATAGAATGATAACTGGATTCTTCAATAAAAAAGGTGATTTCGGTAAAAGATTTAAGCCACTAAGCATAAGCACATCGAAAAAAGCAAACACTCTGACGGCTAGATATTTCAAGCTTGCAATAACTGATAACTACATAATCACAG
Source organism: uncultured Gammaproteobacteria bacterium (assembly GCA_913058195.1). Taxonomy (GTDB): domain Bacteria; phylum Pseudomonadota; class Gammaproteobacteria; order Nitrosococcales; family Methylophagaceae. Next base: position 36,852 of record CAJXPP010000002.1, read on the forward strand.
GGGTTACGGATAGTAACGGTTATGGGGTTAATGTTAGAAAACTAACCCCACGCGAGTGCATGAGACTTCAAACAGTGCCAGAGCATCATATTGATACACTATTAAGCGCTGGAATTAGTAACACGCAGCTTTATAAAATGACCGGTAACGGTTGGACGGTTGATGTCATAGCTCACATATTGAAAGCTAAATTCAAATAAACAAAGAGAGTATAAGATGAAGAAAGAGAAATTGTGTTTTGATTGCAGAAAGTCAAAAGGCTATATCGGTCGAGACAATGGTGCACATACAGCACAAAGAACAGAGTGCGAGTGTTGCGGCAAAATTAAATCAATATTACCAGCGCGCCACTGGGTAAAAGCTAAACAACCCATTACATAAAAGGGAAGAGAGATGAGCAACCCAACACTAACACCTGATGAGTGGTGTATGATAAAACAAATGCTAACCAGGAAGAAGAAAGGCAGTAATCCAGAAAAGAACCGCGCTATAAACGATAAAAGATTAGCGTTAAAAAACAAGATAGACACGCAGCTAAATGATGATGGTCATGATAGCGTAGTAATTGAAGAGTTAGTTAAATAGAGGTTGATATGAAAACTAAGTTAAAAAATAGGCTAAAAAACTGGCGTTGGTGGGTTATTGTTATCCCATTCTCAATTATCATACTTTTAATTTCATTAGTGCAATGCGTTTCTATTGTTTTTAGTTTCTTGGCTAATATTACAAATATTATAGATATGACAAGCCCTAAGATATTTAAAAAGGCGGTTAAATGGGTTAATGGTAACAATAGAGGTTAATAGCGACAGGCTATCAATTAAAGAATTAAGCTAGTATACTAAGAGCATAAACAATGTAATCCGTTGCTTATACTCTCTCCCCTAAAGCCTCAAGTTAACCCTTGGGGCTTCTTCCTTTTGCGACAAGCTTAAATATAATTGCATCAACAATATAAACAACCTCACTAACATAGCCTGAGACAACAACGTCTTTCATCGTCACATCATGCTTAGGAACCCAAGGCTTTAACTTGTTTTGATACTCTGATATTTCTCTGTTAGTCATATTTTCCCCACAAAAAAGGCCGCAATAGCAGCCTTTAGTTAATCATTTAATTCTGGTATGAATGACAATAGCCATTCGATGACGTTATCTTTCATTATGAGCCTCTATTATTGCCAAACATATTGCTTTGTTAATGTCATCATCTATTGATATTACGGCTTTGTGAGTTCGGTTTGTGTAATCACTTAATATGTATGCGGTATCGGTATAAGTATCAACACCCACTTCATACTTAACCATTAGCCGAAAACATAAAGCATCATCAGTTAAAGGGTTGTAAGACGAACTACCAAGACTCATACCTACATCTTTAAATGGTACTTTAGGCCAAACACCAACAGGCGTCACACTAGTTAGTGATCCAACCCTAAATTCAAACCCTTCAATCTCTGCTATACGCTTACATATTTCTAAATCAGTTAATTCCATCTTTAAAATTCCTCCAATAAACTATAAAAATAGTCTTTCTCTGTTTGAGTCTCAAGCGCTTTAATCTCTAACTTATCCGCTATAGCTTCACGCTTTTGTCTAGCTTCACCATGTGATGAGCTTAAACCGCTATTTGATTGCGTTAAATCGCTGGTGTTGCTCTTTCTATCACTCTCAGCTTTTAGTTTATCAATATGTCCACTAGGGATGTGACGATTAAAGGTTGATAGTGATTCTTCTTTGTTCATGTCTAATATGCTCATTTGTTTATCTCCATACATTCAATAACAGTATTAAGTTTAGATTGGATAGTGTGAACTTGCTTACACAGTAAAGTTTTTTCATCTAGGCGCTTATTAAGTGCTTCAATTTCTTTCTTTGCCACCTCTATATCATAAGCATTCCACCAAGTAATAAGTGTCGATGCGAACAAAAACCCTACAAGTATTGATTTAAGCATTACCCCTCTCCTTTATCTACAAATTTGATTTTGAGTCCGAGAACGTCAGCAACATGTGCTACATCACTAAGCTTAGCTGATACACTTCCACCATAAACGCGAGACACGCGCTCATAGCTTAAGCCACACTCCTTAGTTAATGCCATTACGCCATCGATACCGCTTTTTACTGCCGCTGTTCTAATAATCTTTTTAAGTTCTGCGTTTTCCATTTTATTTCCTATTATGTTATTGATGCGTTAAATTTACTACTATATAAGTGTATTGTCAAATAATTAAACAATCTAAATTAATTTGATAAAACACTTGCAATAGTTTTTAATTAGTCTAATATTACCTACATCAACGAGCCAAGCAGCTAACAACTTTGGGGAGAGTTAATGAATAGTTTTCAAGACCAAGCAATAAAGGCAGGCCAGCGTCATTTAGACACAAAGATAGATACATTGCAGGAGTTACTATCTGATATTGATACTGAAAAATTCACAGAGATTTATCAATTGCAAGGCCATATTAACAACACGCTTGATATTTTAAGAGAGCTTAAGGAAGAGCAGTGAAGAACCATAAAATAGAGTTTAAATTCACAAAGATGGCATTTGATTACTCTTTACCGTTAACGGGTGTTGACCTAGCTTTTATCAATGCTAGAAAAGAAGAAATACAGCATTGCATGGCTCAGCTAGCTGATAGGGTTAAGTATATAAATATAGCTTCAGCTAAAGGTGTAGCAGACTTTGAAACAGCTAGTAAATTAGTAAAATATTACTGGTACGCAATGTGCGTAGTTAAGCGCAAAGAAAGCTCGTTACTTGGTTATAAAGACGAGTTAACAGATGAGCAAAAAGAAAGATTCGCGGTTCGCATGTATGAGCAAACAAAAGAGAGGACAAGATGATTAAAGTTATTTATGAAGGTAAAGAGTATATTTTTACCGGTGATGAATTAACGTCACCAATTAGCGAAGCAATGTTATTTTTACAGGATAAGCAAGAAAAGGAAATGGTGGTTTAGGTGATTAATTCAACAGAGCTAAATGAAATATTTAAAGCTTTATCAGCGTTTCAGGGTGAGCTAGGTAATGCAGCTAAAAACGTAGACAAGCAAGGTATAAGTTGGAAGTATGCAGATTTAGCAGAATGCATTAATGTTGCCAAGCCTCACCTAGCGAAGCATGGATTAGCGGTTACTCAGTTTATGGGTATGTATGATGGAAAGCAGTCACTTACAACAATGTTAACTCATAGTTCAGGTCAATATATATCTGATGAGGTTCAATTGCCTGATGCTGTATTGCATGGCTCTAGCGGTAAAAACCCTGTGCAAGTTTTAGGTTCAGCCATTACTTATGTTAGACGTTATAACTATGCAGCCATTATCGGTATGGCTCAAGAAGATGATGACGGGTGCGCAGCTAATAACGCAAAACCAAAACATGGTAATGAAAAGCCTGTTAAGTGGTATCAAGAATCACAGTTCAATCAAGAGAAAGGCGCTATAACTGAAGCCATTAAAAATGGCACGCCTCCTGGCGATGTTATAGCTAACCTGCAAGGGCAAGGCTTCACAATAAACAACAAGATCAAAGACGCGATTAATTCAATTTAACTAAAGAAGGTAAATAGAAATGGCAGGTGTAAATAAAGTAATTATCGTTGCTTGCTAGTTTCTTTTGTGGCACTATATAATAAAATGGTGCCACGAGGGTTGTTATGGATTTATCTAGAGCTAGAGTTAAAGTTGTTGAAAGGGTGAATATAACAGATAGCGGTTGCTGGGAGTGGAAGCTAAAAATTCGCCCGAATGGTTACGCTAGAGTTACTTATTTGCGTCAAAGTTTTTACGCGCATAGGTTGTCATTTTTAGCGTTCAACGGTCATCTTGATGGCAAGTTAGATGTTTGTCATTCGTGCGACAACAGAAAGTGTGTTAACCCAGCGCATTTATTCCAAGGGACACGAAAGGATAATATGCAGGATGCGGCATCAAAAGGGAGAGTGGCAACGGGTGATAAGCTACCTCAAACAAAAATACACGGATCAGACTTGGAGCATGTTTTGTATATGGCTAAGGCTGGCGTCAAATATAAAGAAATAGCTGATATTTACGGAATGACACCCCAGAGTATCGGTAAAATCGCAATAAAACATAATATTAGAAGGAATAAGAAATGAGTAGCGTGAACAAAGTTATAATTATTGGTAATGTTTGCAAGGAGGTTGAAACTATATTTATGCCTAACGGTGGCGCTGTTTCAAATTTAACTGTTGCCACAAATGAAAAATGGAAAGATAAAAATACTGGTGAACAAAAAGAAAAGGCGGAATTCCACCGTGTTTCGATGTTCGGTAAGTTAGCGGAGATTGCTGGCGAATACTTAAAGAAAGGCTCAAAGGTTTATATTGAGGGTAAGCTTCAAACTCGCAAGTGGACTAACCAACAAGGACAAGATCAATACACTACTGAAATTGTATTGCAAGGCTTTAACGGTGTGATGCAAATGCTTGACGGTAAATCAGGCGGTCAATCGCAGGGCGCACCACAACAACAGGCTCAAGGCGGCTTCCAACAACAAGCACCATCTCAAGGTGGATTCCAACAACAGCAAGGCCAGCAACAAGGCGGCTTTGCTCCTCAAGGTGGTTATGCTAACGACAATAAACCAGCATATTAACAATTAACGCAATATCACAAGGAAGTGGATTGCACCTATAAAGTAGAGGTGAGTAACATGTTTCTAATCGAGAACGAAAAAGGCTCTTTTGTAGATGCTGAAAAGATTGATTGTATAAATACAAATGGCGGAAAGATAACTTTTACGCTAAGTGGTGATATAGAAAATGAGTATTCTGTATCTGCTGACTGTAATGATCAATTCTTAAACCATCTTGGCGCGATAGATGGTAATCCTTGGCGCGATAGATGGTAATCCTTGGCGCGATAGATGGTAATCCTTGCGCCAGTTTATTTACACCAAAGTAGAGGTGAGTATGAATATAGCCACAACCCACACACAAAGACGCTGTAAATTTTGCAGGAATAATCTTTTTATCGGTTGCGGCTATTATTCACTAGGCCATAACAAATACATATGTGAGCAATGCAATAATTTAATGGTGTGGTGCTTAGCTATAACCTAGAGCTAAACGGGCGCTAACACCTAAATTAGAGTTAGCGACCAACTTTGTGCGCTCCTTTTGAGCGTGTTGTTAGTTTTGCTGATGACACAAATATATAAGCTGTCTCTTATACACATCTGACGCTGCCGACGATCTACTCTGTGT
>CAJXPP010000003.1 GCA_913058195.1 uncultured Gammaproteobacteria bacterium
ACACAGAGTAGATCGTCGGCAGCGTCAGATGTGTATAAGAGACAGGAGATATATAATTCAGCACATCAATAGAATAACCAGTGGGTTCACCTGATACAGCAAAGTTAATTGGCGGCCAATCTACTTCATTCGACACGTTTAAATAAGGTGTTTTGTCGACTAATTGTTGTTGTTTCTTTGTCAGCGTCATTTTAGGTGCTGGCGGTAATGCTATTTGTGCTTGTTGCTGTTGATTAGTCGCAGCCAACTCACCCCGTTCATTAAACAAATACATCTCTGAATCGAGTGGTCTATCTAATGATTTTAAATAGTCTGAAATCGCTGAAATCGTGACATTTACACCAAGAACAGCTTTGCTTGCAGGCAGTTTTATCGAGTAAGTTTCCCCTGTTATTTGTAGTTTCTGAAATAAATAAGGGGCTGTTTTATGCACTTTGTCTTTAGTTGCGTTAACAAACCATGGACGATAATGCGATTTAAAATCAGCACTAATCTTGCGAGTTGTGCGCACGTTGAATTCGCTATCGACAAACGTCATAATGCGTTGTCGTTCGGTATCACTACCACTGATTTGAACTATCGCCCATCGATCTTCTGGCTGAGCTTGTAATGCGTCACGTGTCTGTTGATCAGCATCCAAATTAATAATGCCAAAATAATCGCCATTTTCAAACCCGACATATACGTCATGAAATAAAGGATTGCGTAGCATCACTTCTGTAAATAAGGCTTGTGATTTTTGGCTAAGCACATTATTTTCATCAAAATGTACAAATTTCGATATTATACGTACAGATGCTGACGCTCTCTCGTCTACTTCTTTTAAAAAGCCTTGTGTTGATTTTGTGGTGTTTTCAAATAATGTTAGCGTGGTTTCAGCAGCTAAATTTCGACTAAAAACATACTGCAAGCTAATAGCAACAGTGGCAGTAACAATTGTAGCGAAAAGAAAAAAAGTAATGACGGCGCCATGGATAGAAAACCGCATACGTTTTGTTATGTAAAGGTGTAATGCTCGTAGCCGTCTCGGCATATTAAACGTCATTATTTAGTTTCCACCTCAAACGAAGTTCTTCTGTAATAGTATCGATCATACATTCTTGTAACAAAAATCAAAAGATTGTTCGTTGCAATGCAAATCAGCATCTTATAAATCCAATCATGAGTATAATAATGACTTTAAATTTTGAACTCGACAAATCATCATGTTATTAAACGAATTTTTACAAAAACTTTCCCAAACACCTGAGCAAATTGAGTTCAGTGACACCATGGATGTGATCGATGCTACTTATGACTTTGAGCCTGCTAAATTTACTAATGGCGATACCGTTAACGAAGCGAATGAAAACAATGGATCATGCAAAATTTTTGCTTTTGGCTTAATAAATAGCCTATCTAAGCAAGAAACATTGGCCTGTTTTGGTGCTTATTATCGTGAAGATGTTGTAGAGCATCCTGAAAATGACGATCACCAAAATATCCGTAATTTTATTACATCAGGTTGGGATGGCATTCACTTTGAAAGCGCATCATTAATTGAAATATAATTAATATAAATTCCTTAGGCTGGCATAGCTCAGCCTAGGTTTTATTATTAATCCTATAATAGAACACGTTCGATGCCGCCTTGTTTGGCATCTTCAATGAATTTTTGCTGCCAACCATCGCCTAACAAATTGTTTGCAACTTCAACAACAATATAATCCGTATCAATCCCAGTGTCTTCACTATAACGCGATAGACCTTGTTGACATGCAGGACATGACGTTAGCATTTTCACATTACCCTTCACGGCCTTATCGGCGCCAGTAAGCTCTTGAATACCTTTAGTGATCTCTTCCTCTTTACGGAAGCGTACTTGTGTTGCAATATCAGGTCTTGCCACAGCAAATGAACCTGACTCACCACAACAGCGATCATTCAGGGTGACTTCTTTACCTAATAGGGTTTCTGCCACTGCTGTTGATTGATACGTTTTCATTGGTGTATGACAAGGCTCATGATAAAGGTATTGTGTCCCCTCAATCCCTTCCATCTTGACGCCTTTTTCCATTAGGTATTCGTGAATATCTAATAAGCGACAACCTGGGAATATCGATTCAAATTGATATTTGAGCAATTGATCCATACACGTACCACAGGACACAATAACGGTCTTAATATCCATATAATTTAACGTATTCGCCATACGATGAAATAATACTTGGTTAGCTGTTGAAATCTCTTGGCCTTTAGCCAGATCACCACTTGATGTTTGTGGATAACCACAACATAAATAACTTGGTGGCAATACTGTCTGTGTGCCTATTTCATACAACATCGCCATGGTTGATAAACCAACTTGGCTAAACAGTCGCTCAGAACCACAACCTGGGAAGTAGAACACTGCATCTGAATCGTCTGTAACCTTTTTCGGATCACGTAATATTGGAATCATCTTATCGTCTTCCACACCCAACATAGCCCGCGTGGTTTGTGATGGCATACCCGTTGGCATTGGTTTTTTCATAAACTGTACAACTTGTTCACGAATAGGCGTTTTACCGGTTGTTGGCATTGGCGGTTTCTTCTTACCGCCCAATAAGCCAAGTGCTTTGAATATTTTATGACCGATATTCTGTGCTGCATACCCCCATTGAATCATGCCTTTATGCATTAATTTAATGGTTAACGGATCTGTCGCATTCAAATACGCCATTGATGTCCATGTGCCGACATTTGGATTACGCTTACCTTGGTTTTTCAAGATATTACGTAATTTAATAGTGACATCACCAAAGTCAATATTCACTGGGCATGGGTTTAAACAGCGATGACATACCGTACAGTGATCAGCCACATCATTCATTTCAGCAAAATGACGTACTGAAATACCACGGCGAGTTTGCTCTTCGTATAGGAAGGCTTCCATGATCAAGCCTGTTCCCAAGATCTTATCTCGCGGTGAATAAAACAAGTTAGCGCGTGGTACATGCGTAGTACATTCAGGTTTACATTTACCACAACGTAAACAATCTTTAATGTCGTTATTTACTTCATTAAGTTCACTTTGCTCAAGAATTAACGCTTCTTGCTCAAGTAAACGCATCGAAGGTGTATAGGCATTTTCTAAGCCTGAACCTGGCATCAATTTACCTGCATTGAAATGACCATTTGGGTCAACTTGTTGCTTATAGTCTGCAAAGGCATCAATAGTGCCTTTGTCAAGATATTGCATCTTGGTCAAACCAATACCATGCTCACCAGAAATAACACCATCTAAAGCTGCAACGAGTTCCATCACTTGGTCAACAATCAGCTCAGCTTCATGCATCATGTGATAATCATTAGAATTCACAGGGATATTGGTGTGAACGTTACCATCACCAGCATGCATATGTGTAGCTACAAATAAGCGACTTGAACGATGTAAAGAGTGAATACCATCTAACTTATTTCTCAATGCTGCCAGATCTTGGCCTTGGAACATTTCTTTTAACGGCTTCTCAACTTCCTCACGATATGAAATTCGTAAGTCTCGACGCTGTAGCACACTAAATAAAGTGTCACCATCAAGCAATTTCGCCTGCGTTTCTTCTGGTAATAATGCAAGCTTATCTTTAGCTAAATTATCAAAGCTGTTAAGAATACCTTCCCAACGCTCGCGAACTTCTAAAAGGTGCGCACAGGCTGCTTCTATTTTTGTTTGAATAATCGCGTTATTCTCTTCGCTTTCTTCAAAGTCAGCTTTATGTTGTTTCAGCTCTTTCGGTTGGTTCGATAAGTAGTCACAGACGGCCTTAACCATAACCAATTTATTACTGGTAGATTGAACAATATTTATTTGTTCAATACCATCGTTATATTCTGAGAGACGATCGAGTGGAATAACCACATCTTCATTAATTTTAAAGGCATTAGTATGTTTTGCAATTGCTGCAGTTCTTGAACGATCTGCCCAGAAGCGTTTTCGAGCTTCAGCACTTACAGCCACAAAACCTTCGCCATCACGCGCATTGGCTAATTTAACAATATGTGAACATGATGCGGCTACAGCATCTTCATCTTCACCCGCGACATCAATCAATAACACCATTTTTGGTAAAGCTGAACGTGGCGCTTTAGTGGTGTAATCAACTGCGCGCACATACCGTTCATCGAGATGTTCCATGCCTGCGCACAATACTTTTTTATTATTATCTAGCGCGTCTTTGGTCTCAACAATCGCAGGAACAGCTTTACTTAAGTCATTTCCAAAAAATTCCAAACAAACGGTGCGTGTAAATTGTGGCATAACATGCAATACAAATACCGCAGAGGTAATTAAACCATCACAACCTTCTTTTTGAATTCCCGGTAAACCACCTAAAAACTTATTGGTTACATCTTTACCTAATCCTGTTTTACGCAATTGGTTTGCTGGGATAGCTATATCTTCAGGCTTACCAAACGTTGTTTTTCCATCAGCTTTAAAACGGGTAACGCGAAACTCTGCTATTTCAATATCATGAATTTTACCCATATTGTGGTTCATACGCTCGACTTCTAACCACTCCGAATCAGGCGTAACCATTCTCCATGACACTAGGTTATCAAGGGTTGTACCCCACATAACCGCTTTCTTACCGCCAGCATTCATGGCTACATTACCACCGATGGTAGATGCATCTTGTGAGGTTGGATCAACAGCAAACACTAAGCCATTTTTACCTGCAAGGTCGGATACACGACGTGTTACTACACCTGATTCAGCACGCACAGTAGCAACCAGATCATCTCGTCCTGGTAACTGTCGATGAATAACAGGACCAATGCCTTCTAGCTTTTCCATGTTCAATACAAGGCTATCAGCAGAAAGTGGGATAGCACCACCGGTATAACCAGTACCACCACCACGTGGAATAACGGTTAAACCTAGCTCAATTGCTGCAGCTACGACTTCTGCCATTTCCTCTTCACTATCTGGCGTTGCCACTGCAAGAGGGTATTCGACACGCCAATCCGTCGCATCGGTTACATGTGAAACACGCGATAAGCCATCAAACTTAATATTATGTTTTTTAGTGGCCTTTGATAAACGTCGTAATACGCCACGACGACGATCCGCAGTGCTTAATAATTCATGCTCGAATTGTTCAACAGCTTTACGCGCATTTGATTCAAGTTCTAATGCTAATGCATTATCATTTTTTGTTGCACGCTCACGCACTTGATCTAAACGATGATGCAAGGCGTGTCGTAATGACTCCCAACGTTTTCTGTTTTCGACTAAGTCATCTTGGATAAATGGATTACGTGAAATAACCCACATATCACCCAAAACTTCAAACAACATTTTGGCACTACGTCCTGTTTTACGTTGACCTCGTAGAGTCTGAATAACATCCCACATGGGTTCACCAAGAAATCGAATGACGATTTCACGGTCAGAAAATGAAGTATAGTTATAGGGTATTTCACGAATTCGTTTAGGCATGGTGTTCGTATTACTGTCTCATTAAGAAAATCTATGCAATATTATCACGAAGTTCCAATATAATAGTCGTATAGAATACAAGTCTTTACTTATATATAAGCGAAATTTAGTCACTAAAATGGATTTATTACACATTATCTCTCTTGCTATTTTGCAAGGCCTCACCGAGTTTTTACCGATCTCGAGCTCGGCACATTTAATCCTTTTACCACTGATAACAGGTTGGCAGGATCAAGGTCTCGCATTTGATGTAGCAGTCCATGTCGGCACCTTATCTGCGGTCGTTATCTATTTCAGAAAAACCCTACAAACAATCTCACAAGACTGGTTTAGCTCACTAAAACAACGCCACTCTGTTGGAGAAAGCAATTTGGCATGGGCTGTATTACTTGGCACCATTCCAGTAGGTCTTGCGGGCTTACTGTTTGGTAACTATATTGAAACAGCACTTCGTTCCCCACTCGTTATTGCCACAACCACTATTGTATTTGGCCTATTACTTGGTTGGGCTGACTGGCATGGCAAGCAGCTGCGCACAGAACATCAATTAACTTGGAAAGATGTATTAATTGTTGGTATTGCACAAGCTATCGCATTAATTCCAGGTACATCACGCTCAGGAATAACCATGACTGCAGGCTTGATTTTAGGTCTAAATAGGCAAGCTGCTGCGCATTTTTCTTTTTTATTGTCAATTCCAGTCATTGTTCTTGCCGGCGGATTAAAGACAATTGAGCTTATTCAATCAAACCTTGAAACCGACTGGTTCGCCATTATATCTGGCGCTGCATTGTCAGCTATCAGTGCTTATATCTGTATTCATCTATTCCTGAAGTTGCTAGAAAAAATAGGTATGTGGCCATTTGTTATCTATCGCCTACTATTAGGTGCTATACTTGTCGGCTTATTTATCTAGTTTATCTAGCAATATGCAGTTGACAGCCTTAATCTGAGTGCGTAAAATTCCCCCTCTTTATTAGACCGCCTGCGTAAATTTATCAGGAGCAACCCGCGGAATGAAAACAACTACAGTAAGTGCAAAACCAGCAGAAGTTCGTCGTGACTGGTTCGTCGTCGATGCAAACGGCAAGACATTAGGCCGTATGGCTACAGAAATCGCGCGTCGTTTGCGTGGTAAACATAAAACTATTTACACGCCTCACGTTGATACTGGTGACTACATCGTTGTTATCAATGCTGAAAAATTGCGTGTAACGGGTAACAAATTAAAAGATAAGATTTATTATCACCATACAGGTTACATTGGTGGTATCAAATCTATCACACTAGAAAAGCAACTTGAAAAAGCACCTGACCGCGTTATTAGATCAGCTGTAAAAGGCATGTTGCCAAAGAATTCTTTGGGCCGCACAATGTTCAGCAAATTAAAAGTATATGCTGGCGAAGAGCACCCTCACACAGCACAACAACCTAAAGCGTTGGAGATTTAATTATGGCGGATACATATTACGCTACAGGTCGTCGCAAAAGTTCTACAGCTCGTGTTTTCATGAAGCTAGGTACTGGTAACCTAACTATCAATACTCGTTCTATCGAAGATTACTTCGGTCGTGAAACTTCACGTATGGTTGTTCGCCAACCTCTTGAACTTGTTGAAATGCTAGATAAAGTTGACCTAAACATTACAGTTCGTGGTGGTGGTAACAACGGCCAAGCTGGTGCAATTCGCCACGGTATTAGCCGCGCATTAGTTGAATTTGATAGCGAATTAAAAACTGGTTTACGTAAAGCAGGCTTCATCACTCGTGATGCTCGTGCTGTTGAACGTAAGAAAATTGGTTTACACAAAGCGCGTAAACGCCCACAATTCTCAAAACGTTAATCGTTTTACAGAATTCAAGTATGGCCTTCTGGTTCATACTTGCAAAAAGGCCACCCATTTATATGGGTGGCCTTTTTTGTTTCTAGGCTGTGATATTATTCTGGTTGATTATCGCTTCAACCTACACTATCCATTTATGAGCTTGATTTGAAACTACTCTATACAACTTTATTCACGCTAAGTTTACCTCTACTTATCGCTCGCCTTATTTGGAGAGGGATTCGTGCCCCAGCTTATTGGCATCGTTGGTCAGAGCGTTTTGGTTCATGCCGCCAATTAGCAACATCAAAGCCCGTTATCTGGATCCATGCCGTATCCGTGGGCGAAGTAGAAGCCTGCCGCCCTGTTATTGGGACACTTCGTAATGAATTTCCTGAGCATCAGATCCTGATAACAACAATGACCCCTACTGGCAGTGCACGCGTGAAGTCAGTCTTTACAGATAGCGTTGAACATTGTTATTTACCTTATGATGTTCCCTTTGCTATTAAGCGCTTTTTGAATAATAGCCACCCTCAGTTTGGCATTATTATGGAAACTGAAATATGGCCAAACTTATTATCAATCAGTCATCAACGTAACATTCCGCTTTTCTTAGCCAATGCAAGAATGTCTACGCGTTCCGAAAAAGGTTATGCACGCTTTGCTCGCTTTGCCAAACAGACATTAAATAATTTTGCTGTAATTGCCGCGCAAAGTCACGATGATAAACAGCGTCTACAAAACTTAGGTGCCAACAACAAAGATGTTCATGTTATAGGTAACCTAAAATTTGAAATAAATTTACCGGTCAGTCTTTCAGAACAAGCTACAGCTATGCGCTCTATATGGGATATTAATCGGCCTGTATTAATTGCAGCAAGCACGCACGAAGGTGAAGAGGAAATGATTCTAAATGCTTCACGCCAAATTCGTTCTCAACACCCCAACTTATTACTAATTATTGTTCCAAGGCACCCTGAACGCTTTGATCGAGTCGCTGCACTTGCACAAAAATCTGGTTATAAGGTATTACGTCGAAGTCAAAATCGCCCTTGCCCTTCAGATATTCAAATTTTCATTGTCGATACGATGGGTGAATTACCATTATTTTATGCTGCAAGTGATGTTGCTTTTGTTGGTGGCAGCCTTGTACCTCATGGCGGTCATAATCTATTAGAACCAGCAGCATTAGGACGAGCAGTTTTAACTGGGCCCCATTTTTTCAACTTTAATGAAATCACCCAACAATTTATTAAAGCTAATGCTGCTCTGCAAGTTTCTAATACTGAGGAGCTAGCCCAAACAACAATCAGCTTATTAAACAATTCACAACGTCGGGCGGAGATGGGCGAAGCAGGATTGATGCTAATGGCAAAAAGCCAAGGTGCCAGTTCACGGCTTGTAAACCTTATTAAGTATTATTTAAATCATAATGAAAAATGACCGTCACTGGATGGAGTACGCTTTAAGCCTTGCTAAAGATGCAGAAAAACAAGGTGAAGTTCCGGTCGGTGCTGTAATTGTCAAAGATAATATGGTCATTGGCGAAGGTTTTAACCAACCAATTGCTCGGCATGATCCTACGGCTCATGCCGAAATCCAAGCCTTACGCTCAGCATGCCGTCACAATGAAAACTATCGCCTTCCAGGGACAACACTCTATGTAACTCTTGAGCCTTGCATTATGTGTGCTGGTGCTATTATTAATGCTCGAATAGATCGCGTTGTTTTTGCTGCTAAAGAGCCAAAAATGGGTGCTGTTGGTAGTTGCTTTGATATTTTCAATACTCAACAGCTTACTCATTATGTTCATTGTGAACATGGTCTACTAGCCGAACAAAGCAGTGAGTTATTGCTTAATTTCTTTCGCCAAAAACGCTAATATACACAAAGCCCAAAGCTTATAAGTATCGAGCTAACAAGCCTTTTTGTGGCACTTGACCTGAATAGGGCACTTTAACTTGATGACCACTACCTGGCGCAACATCAATTGCCTCACCATCTTTATTTATTAACTTATCAAGCGTAATCTCAATATTTCCTTCGGGTAAGATTAATTCTAATTTATCACCGATAGAAAATTTGTTTTTTACATTAATATCTAAACACTTTTTCTCATTATCATAACCAATGATTTCACCCACATATTGTTGGCGGTCACTACTTGAATAACCTTCAATATAATTTTGTTGTTCTTGTGTAGGATGACGCTGATAGAAACCATCGGTATACCCTCGATTAGCAAGATTATCCAGCTTACCTATTAAAGTTGGATCAAATTTATTGCCCGCAATAGCATCTTCAATAGCACGATGATAAATCTGTGCTGTTCGAGCGACATAATAAATAGATTTAGTTCTGCCTTCTATTTTCAACGAATCCACACCAATTTTAGCTAATCGTTCAACGTGTTGAATCGCACGTAAATCTTTTGAATTCATAATGTATGTACCGTGCTCATCTTCAAAGATCGGCATCAACTCGCCAGGACGATTAGCCTCTTCAATCAAATAAACGTCATCAGCCAAAGGATGACGCTCTTGATTACCACAATCTGAAAATGCATTTTGCTTCTCGATCTCATCAAATGCTTTAAACTCTATCTTTTGTGGTGCATCATCATTTCCATCACTCGCATGCGTTTTATAATCCCAACGGCATGAATTTGTACATGATCCTTGATTTGGATCACGATGATTAAAGTAACCTGATAATAGACAGCGACCAGAATATGCGATGCATAAGGCACCATGTACAAAAACTTCAATTTCCATCTCCGGACATAATTGACGAATTTCTTCGATTTCATCTAGTGATAATTCACGCGATAAGATAACGCGAGTTACTCCAACTGAATGCCAAAATTTAACAGCCTGCCAATTTACTGTATTCGCTTGCACTGAGAGATGTATAGGCATTTCAGGCCAGCGATCTCTTACCATCATAATTAAACCTGGATCAGCCATAATTATTGCATCTGGCTTCATCGCAATAACAGATTCCATATCAGCCATATAGGTTTTTATTTTCGCATTATGAGGCATTAAGTTACTCGCGACGAAAAACTGCTTCCCTAAAGCATGCGCTTCTTCTATACCTTGGGCTAATACTTCTAATTTATGAAAGTCATTGTTACGAACGCGAAGACTGTATCGAGGTTGACCTGCATACACAGCATCTGCACCATACGCATAGGCATAACGCATATGTTGGAGGCTACCTGCAGGTAAAAGTAATTCTGGCGCATTCATAATAGCAGAACTATCCCATACAAAAAAAATGGTAATTATAGTCTATTTATAAAAAAATCAACTGAAAACAATATTATTAATGGAAATCAGGACTTAAGTCCGTGCAATCTACTGGATATAAAGCGATAATCGATGCAGTGTTTTGGAGTCTACTACTTGAAACTGATTAGCCTGTTATTAATATCAATCAGCCTGCTTATTGCCTGCGATGAGGCCCAACCTCATTTGGAAGAAATTCGTGAACGCGGTGAGTTACGTGTTCTCACCCGCTACGGACCAACAAGTTACTATGTTAAAGGCGACCAATTGGCCGGCTTTGAATATGAACTTGCTCAACGTTTTGCAGAACACTTAAATGTAAAACTGAAAATTATCGTGCCTGAAAATTTATCGAACATACTTAGTCTTATTGAAAATGGCAAAGCAGACATTGCTGCAGCAGGCTTGACCATTACAACTGCTCGAAAAGATCTCATTCGATTTGGCCCTGTTTATCAAGAAGTTACACAACAATTAGTGTATCGCCAAGGCACTAAAAAACCTAAAAGTCTCGCCAAACTCGATGACGGTCAGTTAGAAGTAATAGCTAACAGCAGTCATGTAGAAGGATTAACATCACATCGTGAAGAAATCCCTAATCTACAATGGACAGAAAATAATGAACTTGATAGCAGCAGCTTACTAGAATTAGTTCAGCTTGAAATGATTGATTACACCATAGCTGATTCAAATGAAATTGCAGCTAATCGACCTTTATTTCCGGAGCTACTAGTTGCCTTTAATGTTTCAGATCCTCAGCCATTAGCATGGGCTTTACCTCTTGCTGAAGATGGCTCTCTTTATGATGAAGTCACTCTTTTTTTCGAAACAATGGAAGAAACAGGCGATCTTGATCGTTTAATAGAAAAATACTACGGCCATATAAACCGGTTTGATTATATCGATACTCGTGCTATTCATCGTCGCATATTAACGCACCTACCCAAATATCAGTTACTCTTCGAGCAAGCTGCTGCAGAATATGGTTTTGATTGGCGCTTATTAGCCGCTATGTCTTATCAAGAGTCCCACTGGGATAATAAGGCCGTATCAACAACTGGCGTTAAAGGTTTAATGATGTTGACGTTATCAACTGCTAAACAAATGAAAATTGATAACCGAGAAGACCCTATTCAAAGTGTTCCTGCTGGAGCAGGCTACCTTGCATCTTTACAGCAGCGATTGTCTGATAAAATTGAAGTAGAACAAGATCGCTTATGGATGGCACTGGCATCTTACAATATTGGCTTAGGCCACTTAGAAGATGCACGTGTAATCACTCAAACTAATGGCGGCAATCCTAATTTATGGTCTGATGTTAGACAAAGTTTGCCATTATTAAGCAAGAAGAAGTGGTATGAAAAGACGCGCCACGGTTATGCTCGTGGCGGCGAGCCAGTACGTTATGTAGAAAACATTCGTCGTTATTATGATATTTTATTACAAACAACTGCGACAGGTACTGTACTTGAACCTACTCCACTGGCTCCTGAAGCCAGTGCGAAAGAGCTGCCAGCGGCATTATAGAGGATAAATTAATGGCAAATGATGATATAAGCCAGCAACTTGATGAGTGGAAACAAAAATATTACCAATCAATTACTGATCTTGAAAAACAGCAAAGCTATGATGAGTTACTTCAAAAAAGTTTAAGCAGACTAGCTTTAGCTGCTCAAGGTTTAGACCCCTTACTGGATAGACAATTAAAGTCATTACGAACCATACTTCGTGGAAAAAGTAGCCAGTTTGAAATAGAAGATATTCTAGATAAGATGGAAAAAGCTATTGCAAAAATGGATTCTGAGAAGAGTGAAACGCTGTCACCAGGTCTAATATTAGCTGATTTACTTTCATCATTAAAACTTCCAAAGGCTTATAAAAAAGACGCTAAAAAACTATCGAAGCGTTTAAGTTCTTCTGCAGAAAGCGAAGTGAAAACACTGACTCCAGATCTGCTCACTCTTCTTGATAAATGCATAAACTCCTCTTCCGATAAACCTTCAGGCGGTTTTCCTTTCAAGTTATTTGGCAGAGGAAAATCTGATGATGAAGCTGAAATGGTCATTGATGTTCCTGAACCCATTCAGGAACAAGATGAAATCAAACAGATACAAGCAGATAACACTGACAATGTAGATACGCCAACTCATTTGGTTTTAATGGCATTATTAGAGCGGCTATCTCTACCTAATGACTTAAGTAAAAAAGCGACTAAGATTCGCCATAGCATTGAAACAGGTATCGATGATGAGCAGCTTCCAGAAATTATCAGTGATATAGCAGACATCATTAGTACATTAGGATCACAAGCTGTAACTGAAAAGAAAGAGTATGAAGAGTTCTTAAAGGCACTTACTTCTCGTTTGAGTGAACTTGATAAACATATTAGGCAAACCGGCGATGATGATACCAAAGCATTTAAAGAACGAAATGTCATTAGCCAAGCGGTTGAGCAAGAGGTCTCGGGGCTCCGTAACCATGTAGAAGAAGCGAATGATTTAGAGCAGTTAAAAACATCGGTTAGTGACAGGCTAGATGTGCTCAATCAACATTTTGAGAAGTATCAGAAATCAGATCATAATCGTTATACGCAATCTCAAAAGCAAATTAAGGCACTTAATCAACGCATACACGCGATGGAAGAAGAAAGCAGTGCATTACGCGAATCAGCAGAAAAGTCTCGCGAATTAGCCCTTAAAGATGCGCTCACCAATATTTGGAACAGACAAGCACTTAATGAAAACCTCGAAAGAGAATACACTCGCTGGCAACGCTATCAAAAACCACTTAGCATCATTATCTGGGATATCGACTTTTTTAAACGCGTTAATGATAATTATGGCCATGCTGCCGGCGATAAAGTATTAAAAACGATCGCTCGTATATTTCAGCAAGCCACTCGCGATGCTGACTTTATTGCTCGATTCGGTGGTGAAGAATTTGTCGGAATATTCCCAGAAACAAGGTTAGAAGATGCACTTATTCTTGCTAATAAAATTCGTGAGAAAATAGCAACCTCAAAGTTTCATTATGAAAATAATCCAGTACCGATCACGGCCTCGGCTGGCCTAGCAACCTTCCGTCCTAATGATACAATTGATGATGTATTTAAACGTGCTGATACTGCTCTGTACCGTTCTAAAGAATCAGGGCGAAATAAGTGTAGCGTCGAGAGCTAACGGCTGCTCATCAGATAGAAAATACTATACTGATGAGTAACCTATATTTATTAGTTGGCTTGTTTTTGAATCAAGAAATCAACAGTGTTAAGCATCTCAGTCATACCGCCTGCTAATGGTGCATCAGTACGATATTGACCATTAATTATCATTGAAGGTACACCTGTAACGCCTGATTTTTGGCTTAGTACTAGTGCTTTTTTCACCTTTAATCTTACCGTCATTGAATTCATCATTTTTTCAAAACCATCACGGTCGATACCTTGTTCTGCAACAAAATCTAATAACTGTTCTTCTGTTTGTAACCGACGCTTTTCAACATGAATAGCATTAAATATTAATGGGTGTAAGGTTTCCAAATCACCGGTAGCTTCAGCAGCATAAAATATTCTAGCCAGCTGCATCCAACTATCACGGAAAATAGCAGGAACTTGAATAAAGCTTACATTCTCAGCTAATGATTCTTTCCATTTTTTCACTTCTGGCTCAAGCTTAAAACAGTGAGGACAACTGTACGAAAATAATTCTATTACTTCAATTTTATTATCATCACTTGTTGCAAGCCTTGTTGGTGTCGCTTTGTAATGAACACCATCAATAAATGCTTCGGGCATTGCCATTGATGTTAGAGGCACAATTGATGCTGCAAGAAATAATGCTGCTTTAACCATTTTATTCATACTTTATATCCTTTTAATTTTTAACACTATCTATCGAGTTTTACAGTGTGCCGTAGGAGTGTAAACCTGACAAAAACATATTGACACCTAAGAAGGCAAACAAGGTGACAAACAAGCCAATAACCGCCCACCAAGCCATAGGTCGTCCATTCCAGCCCTTCGTCATTCGCATATGCAACCATGCCGCGTAATTCAACCAAACAATAAGTGCCCACGTTTCTTTTGGATCCCATGACCAGTATCCACCCCATGCTTCTGCGGCCCATAAAGCACCTAATACAGTCGCAACAGTGAAAAAGGCAAACCCTAGAGAAATGGCCTTATACATCAAGTCATCCATCATGGATAAATCTGGAAGTGCTGTGGCTAAAATACCTTGGGGTTTAATTTCTTGTCGCCATGATTTTAATAAGTAAGCAACGCCGATCATTGCTGCCATAGCAAAGGCACCATAACCAACAAAGTTAGCCGGCACATGAATTTTCATCCAGTAACTCTGCAATGCAGGGACTAATGGTTGAATTTCATGGGCCTGTTTCTCAAAAGCATACCAAAGCTGGAAGGCAACTGAAGCACTGATAACTAATAAAACAAAGCCACCTAAGCTACGCGTTTGATAACGACGTTCATAGTATAGATAAAGTAGTGCAGTAATGACTGCAAATAAGATGAACACTTCATATAAATTACTAACTGGAATATGGCCAACATCAGGACTGATTAAATATGACTCACGCCACCTAACCATTAAACCTACCATGCCCATCGTCATTGCTGACCACGTTAAGGCAGAGCCTACTTTTTCTGTAAAGGGTGATCTGAATAACAATCCCACAAAGTAAGCAAAGGTCGCCATAACAAATAGCGCACTCATCCACATAAAGGCTGATTGACTCGCTAAAATAAAGTTCAATAAGAAGTCTGTTTCAGCTAGACCCAGATCAGAACCATAGCGTTGAACCCCTAAAAAGCTTAATACTGAAACCACCACCACATGGCGGCGAAAACCCGGCCAATTTTGCCCCAAAAGTGCTAAACAAACAGCCGTAAATACGGTGATTGATAACTCATAACTGTCTAAGATATCGATATAGCGATTAATCAGCACAATGGCAGCAAGCAGCATTAGCCCGCGCCATAACCACTGATCAACAGGGCTACTCGTTTCGTTATTAATCATCCCACTCTTAATTGTCATTATTTATTCTCTAAATTCTACTCAAGTTAAGAACCCTATTTAACGCTAGAGTTCCCTACTTTCAATTTCAATTGTTGAGCGATTTGCTCAAAATATTGATCAAACTCACGTGGGTTACGGTTACTCATGCCTGCTAGTAAGATATTCGAGCCATTGTTCTCTTTATTTACTCTTACCCACAAACGTCGTTGTGGCAGATAGAATAAAACAAAAACCCCGATAATTAATAAAGCACAGCCAAAGTAAACAATTGGCTTTCCTGGAGAACGTGCAATCTGTAAACCACTCGCCTGTACGTGTTGGTAATCTGTTAACTCCAAATACACTGGTGAACCATAACGAGAAAAGCTACCTATAGCATCAACTGAATCTTGTAAAAATAACAGCTGTGCATCACGCTCTTGTTCAGTTGTGTCAATTTCTATTAAATCATTAAAATAGAGACGCGCCAACATTTCACGCAACATACTTAGGTATGCTGGGCCAAGTGTTTCTTTTTCAGCTTCAGGTAATGACGTTTCTATAAACTCAGTCACTTCGACAAAACCACCACGAATAAACATTTTAACTAACATAGTTAGGGTACGTTGTAGATTTTGCTCTAAGGTTTCATCGTTATTTTTTACTGATGCTAAAGTTTCAAGCATCATTGTTTTTGCAACTTGCTTAACTTTATCATTATCATGAAGCACAGATAGGAATTGGTTAAACCCCACTAATTCGCCGTCACTATCTAGCGGTAAATATAAATAAGCAAACTCATCCGCAGGGCTATTTCGAACACCGCTTAGGTAAAAATCACGGCCATTGCGGGGCACTGGTAGCATATAGTTCAAATACTCTTTTGCTTCACCTGTTTTACTGCGTAATTTAAACCCAAAACTAGGGCCGAAATTTCTAAGCCGTTTAACATCATCTTCAGTAGGATCTGGGTTGATATTAAAGGGCCGAAAAGCGGTCACTTCTAATTGGACGCTATCTTCTCCCCAGTGCATTTTTCTATTTTCAAACACTTTCGTTTCAAAAGTAACCGTATCATTACCCGCTTGCTTATTTAATGGCCAAGCATCTAATGTCAGCCCTGTTCCACCATCACTAAAACTTGCTTGATAAATAGCATAACCTTTATATATTAGCGGATGGTTGACGGAAATAGTTTGTTCTAATGGTGCAGTAAGATCATCGTCATACACTACCAAGTCAGATTCAAATGATTTAGGCTGACCGGTTGCATAATGTTCAATACGAAAATCTTTTACTTTTACTTTAAATGGAAGTTCCTGTACTAAATAACCATCTCGCATCGCAACAAAAGCCACCTCAGACGTTCGGCCTTCGGGAATGTGAATGCTGCCTCGAAAAGCTTGATAACCAGGGGCTAATCGACTCTTGTCAGGGATCTTACTGGTAGGTAAATCACGTGTTTCAACGCTTATTTTTCCCTGCCATTCAGCCAACTTCAAATAGAGATTACTATCTAATAGTCCACCTAAACAAATAACGATAATGGCTAAATGCGTAAAGACATAACCTAGACGGTTCATACCGCCTCGCATTGCTGAAATTAATACAACACCCTCTTCTTTTGGTGTTTGTTTGACTCGGAAACCTTGGCTTTCTAATTCAGCTTGTGTATTTGAAACAGCGTCACCCAGGGTAGATGAAACACCCCACTGCTGACTATGATGCATGGCTTGTAATGATTTTTCTTGCACATGAGTGCGTAAGTTCCACATATCTTTCAACATAGTGGGTGTATTACGAATTACACAGACCGATGTTGACAGAACCAGTAGACACAAAATAGCCAAAAACCACAAAGCACTATAAACATCATATAAGCCCGCAGTCTCGAAAACTTCAAACCAAAATGGTCCGAATTTAATTAGATAATCGGTATAGGGTTGGTTTTGTTGTAAAACCGTACCGATAATTGAGGCTACAGCTAAGGCTAATAACAGAGTAATAGCCAAGTCCATCGATCCTAAAAAATAGAATATTCTCTGTCCTAGCGTATAACGCGGGGAATTATTTTTTTCAGACATCAACTTAAGCCAATTTTATTGAGATAGTATAAATATAAAAAAAGCCGCATGGTGGTTGACCATACGGCTTTTTTGCAGTTTATAGATTAATGCAATCCAGCAACATAGGCAGATACAGCTTTCACTTCATCCTCTGTCATCTTGCCAGCAATGTCACGCATCATACTATTAGTATCATTACTACGTGTACCCGCAGAGAATGCATGCAGTTGTGCTTCAATATAAGCGCTATGCTGTCCCGCTAATGCTGGCCATTTTGCAGCAGGTACACCTGCGCCAGTAGGACCATGACATGCCATACAAGCAGGGAGACCCGTTTCCTTATTACCAGCACGGAAAATTTGTTGTCCTGCTTCAACTAATTCTTTAGAAACTGCACCAGGAGTGGTTTTATTACTGGCATAATAAGCAGCTAAATCAGCCATATCTTGCTTGCTTAATGCCGCCACCATAGGTGCCATTACAGCATTACTTCGAGCGCCACTTTTAAATTCTTGTAATTGTTTAACTAGATAAGATTCGCCCTGACCAGCTAGTTTTGGAAATAGATTTGAAGGACTATTACCATCTGCACCATGACATGCAGCACATACTGCCGCCTTACCTTTTCCAGCTGAAGCATCGCCTGCAGCCATTGTCGATGTCGCAGTGACTATCGAGAAACACACCATTGTTGCCATAAACAATTTTTTCATTGTTATTCCTATAAAGAACATTCACTAAACAAAACTCTGAATATGCTACTCTTATTCACGTATTTTTGCACCAAGAGCCCATCATAATGTCACAAATTTATCGCCAAGCACATTACACAATAAGCGCTACCCAACTATCTGAACTTCCACCTGACACGGGGATTGAAGTCGCATTTGCGGGTCGTTCTAATGCTGGAAAATCAAGCGCCATTAATACAATCACCGATCAAAAATCATTAGCGCGCATTAGTAAAACGCCAGGTCGAACGCAAATGATCAACTTCTTTGCGATAGATGAGCAACGTGCCTTAGTTGATTTACCCGGCTACGGCTACGCAAAAGTGCCTGAACAAATGAAAATTCGTTGGCAGCAAACACTAGGGAAATACCTCGAAACACGTAAAACATTGCAAGGTTTGATGTTAATGATGGACATCCGTCATCCCCTTAAAGAATTCGACTTGCAAATGATTCTATGGGCTAACAAAGCTAATTTAGACGTTCATATTTTGCTCACAAAGTCCGACAAATTGAAACACGGCGCTGCAATGGCAACCTTACATAAAGTTACTGCGGAACTGAAAAGTAAAAATTTGACAGCTTCCGCCCAACTGTTTTCATCGTTAAAAAGAACAGGTAAAGAAGAAGCGATTACGCAGCTTGATAAATGGTTTTTAGCTGATAATAATGAATCAAAAACCGAACAGGATATCGAACAGATCAGATAAATAAAGGAGCAATTATGTCTGAAGATTCAACACAAAGTCGTCGCCAGTTTTTACAAAAAACAGCTTTAGGCGGGGCATTTGCAGGCTCTTTTAGTCTGCCTATTCTTGCTAATGCAGACAAACTTGAACTTCCTGATAATTTGCCACACTGGATGCGTGTTCCAGGTGCTGATTTTAGCAATTACGGTCAGCCCTCTTCTCATGAACAACAGATTATTCGCTGGATATCTGCAAATCCTGATGCGCTCGGTAATGGCGTATCTTGGACGCCCCTTCATGCTCTGCAAGGCACAATAACCCCAAATGGTCTGCATTTCGAGCGTCACCATAATGGTGTACCTCAGATAGATCCTACTCAACATATCCTGCTAATCGATGGCTTAGTCGATAGGCCACTAAGCTTTGATGTTAAAAGTTTGATGCGCTACCCCATGGTCTCGCGTACTTGCTTTATTGAGTGTGGCGGTAATAGTAATAGTGGCTGGCGCAGTAATCCTATTCAATCACAAGCCGGTTATGCACATGGATTAGTCTCAAATGCCGAATGGACAGGTATTCCGCTTAAATTATTACTTGAAGAAGCAGGAATAAAACCTTCAGCAAAGTGGGTCATTGCTGAAGGAGCTGATGCTGCGGCATTAAACATTAGTATTCCAATTGAAAAACTGCTTGATGATGCCTTGCTCGCATTGTATCAAAATGGTGAACGTTTGCGCCCTGAAAATGGTTATCCAATGCGTTTAGTTCTGCCAGGTTGGGAGGGCGTTTTAAATGTTAAGTGGTTAAGGCAACTTCGCTTAAGCGAGCAACCAGCAATGACACGAGATGAAACCTCGCAATATACTGACCTGTTGGCTGATGGTAAAGCGCGTCAGTTTAGCTTTATTAATGAAGCTAAATCACTGATCACCACACCTTCATTAGGTATGATGCTGCCAGATAACCCTGGAATTTATCAAATCTCTGGTCTAGCTTGGTCTGGACGAGGCAAAATAGCACGCGTTGAAATATCTACTGATGGTGGTGATTCATGGGTCGATGCAGAATTACAAGGCCCAATCCTTGATAAAGCCTTCACTCGTTTTAACTTAGCGTGGAAATGGCAAGGTGAATATGCCATTTTACAAAGTCGGGCAACTGATGATTCAGGCTATGTTCAACCAACTCGAGAAGCATTAATTACCAACCGAGGTAAACACGGGTTTTTCCACTACAATGCTATTATTAGTTGGGAAATTACTGAAGAAGGAGATATCAATCATGTTTATGGTTTTTAGAGCCAGTCTGCTTCTTTTATTATCACAAGCCTGTTTTGCAGTAGACTCGCATCAACTACTAGGCAATGATGCTAACGAGCTCAGTCAACAATCACAATTTAATCTCACGATAACACCAGATGGTAAAGGCCTACCCGTTGGAAAAGGATCTGCAGCACAAGGAGCTAAGCTCTTTTATCAAAAATGTTCTTCTTGTCATGGACCAGGGGCAATTGGCGCCAGTGCAGAGCCATTAGTCGGGGAAGTTGGCTCACTAAATTCTACTTATCCAGAGAAAACCGTCAATAGTTACTGGCCCTATGCCACCTCCTTATTTGATTATATTCGCCGTGCAATGCCTATTAATGCTCCCTTTTCTTTAACGCCCGATCAGGTTTATTCATTGTCTGCCTATATTTTAAGCCAAGATGGTATAATCCCGATCGATATAGAACTCAATGAAGAGTCTCTACCCAAGATAATAATGCCCAATCGAGATGGTTTTATTAGCTTCTACCCAGACAAAAACTAATTTTTATTTAACCTTAATACAGGCCCTCCTACTATGAGCCCTCGCTATGCATGCACAGTGAATCCCAATGTCGACTTATATGACACTCCAGAACTAGGCATGGACAAACAGTCACTAAAACATGACTTTAAAAGCTATTACGGCAACCATCTTGCTCAAGACAAGGGCTGTGCTTCTGGTCACTATTTATACAGTTCCATTGCACTCACATTACGCGATCGTTTATTCGAACGCATGAAACACACAAAACACACTTATGCTGAGTCTAAATGTAAACAAGCATATTACCTGTCAATGGAATTTCTTATGGGCCGTGCCATGGGTAATGCAGCACTTAATTTAGGCTTGGAAGACACTGTAACAAAAGCCATGAATGACCTCGGTTTAAACTTTGAAGAACTAACTGAATTGGAACATGATGCTGGACTTGGTAATGGTGGTCTAGGCCGTCTTGCTGCGTGTTTTATTGATAGCTGTGCCACACTTCAGTTGCCTGTAACAGGTTATGGTATTCGTTATGAATATGGCATGTTTCAGCAAAGTATAGATGATGGCAATCAAGTCGAGATGCCTGACCATTGGCTACGCGATGGAAACCCATGGGAACTTGAACGTCCCGAATTTACGCAAAATATTAAATTTGGTGGCCACACTGAATTCCATAAAAATAGCGATGGAAAAACACGTGTTCATTGGGTCAATACCAACGATGTATTAGCCATTCCTTATGATATGCCTATCCCAGGTTACCAAAATGGCACTGTTAATAAACTGCGTCTATGGAAATCAGAAGCAACGGATGAATTCAACCTAGAAGATTTCAATGCAGGTTCATACACCGATGCCGTTGCAAGTAAAAACGAAGCTGAAAACATCAGCATGGTGCTATATCCAAATGACACCAGTGAGAACGGTAAAGAGTTACGTTTACGTCAGCAATACTTCCTTGCATCAGCAAGTTTGCAAGACATTCTTGATTATTGGGTCACTACACACAGCGAAAATTTCGACAATTTTGCTGAGAAAAACTGTTTTCAATTGAATGATACGCATCCTACTGTTGCCGTTGCTGAATTAATGCGCCTATTGATGGATGAGCATTACCTTGAATGGGATGCAGCTTGGAAAATAACCACAGAAACAATGGCCTACACAAACCACACCTTATTACCTGAAGCTCTTGAACGCTGGTCAGTGAATATGTTTGGTCGCTTATTACCTCGTGTTTTAGAGATTATCTACGAAATTAATGCCCGTTTCTTAAGTGAAGTAGCACGCCGATGGCCTGGTGACAAAGATCGCCTAGCTCGTATGTCTATTATCGAAGAAGGACATCATCAGAATGTTCGTATGGCACACTTAGCCATTGTGGGTAGTTTCTCAGTTAACGGTGTTGCAGCATTACACTCCGAACTGTTGAAAAAAGGCTTATTTAATGATTTCTATCAACTATGGCCTAAAAAATTCAATAACAAAACCAATGGTGTCACTCAACGACGTTGGATGGCCTGGTGTAACCCTGAGCTTAAGCAATTATTGTCCGAGACTATTGGCGATAAGTGGATTTCTGATCTTAGTCAGCTTAAAAAATTGGCACCCTATGCTGATAAGCCAGAATTTAAACAAAAATGGCATCAAGCTAAAAAGTCGAATAAACAACGTCTAGCCGATCTTGTTCAAAAAGCTTGTGGTATCACATTTAATACCGATGCCTTATTTGATATTCAGGTAAAACGTATTCATGAATACAAACGTCAACTTCTCAATGTATTACACGTTATTCATCTTTATGATCGTATTAAACGTGGTGATACAGAAGGCTTAGCTAAACGTTGTGTTTTATTTGGTGGTAAAGCTGCGCCTGGTTATGCAATGGCAAAAGATATCATTAAGCTCATCAATAATGTGGGGGATGTCATTAACTCCGACCCACAAATTGGCGACCAATTGAAAGTGGTATTTTTACCTAATTACCAAGTATCAGCAATGGAAATAATTTGTCCTGCAGCGGATCTATCTGAGCAAGTATCAACTGCAGGTAAAGAAGCTTCTGGTACTGGTAATATGAAATTCATGATGAATGGTGCTATCACTATCGGAACATTAGATGGTGCTAACATCGAAATTCTTGAAGAAGTAGGCGATGATAATTTCTTCTTATTTGGCTTGGATGAAAAAGAAGTCGAGCAACAGCGTATTAACTATAATCCTAGGGCGATCATCTCGCAAGATGAAGACCTAAAACGTGTTGTTAATCTGCTAGAAAGTGGTCACTTTAACCAAACTGAACCTAATCGCTTCGGAAATATCATCAATGCATTCACAAGCCATAATGATCCTTGGATGACGATTGCTGATTTTCGTAGCTATATCGATGCTCAGTATCAAGCTGGCCTAGCCTATCAAGACCAACAGCGCTGGATATCGATGAGTATTCTGAACACGGCATATAGTGGAAAATTCTCTACTGACCGTACAATGGAAGAATACAATAATGAAATTTGGAAGCTAGAAAAAATCAATCCAAAATAAGTAGTAGTAAATAAAAAGGGGACTAGTGAATTTTCACTAGTCCCCTTTTTTATATCTATCAAAGTAAATGTTAGAAAAGCCCGCTAATCTCACCACCATCACTAATATCAATACGTTCACTAGCTGGTTGCTTAGGTAAGCCTGGCATAGTCATAATATCACCACATAACACCACCAAGAACTCTGCTCCACGAGACAATCGCACATCACGAATGGTCAATGTATGACCTTGTGGTGCACCACGTAAACTAGGATCACTGCTAAATGAATACGGCGTTTTTGCCATACAAACAGGTACATGAGCATGAGTTTCGCTAAACAAAGCAATCTTAGCCAATACTTTCCTATCTGCAGTAACATCACTAGCACCATAAATCTTATTCGCGACAGCTGAAATTTTATCTACTAAAGGCAAGTCATCCTCGTAAAGGAACTGACAGCTTTTAGTATTTTCATTCAAGCTTGCCACAACAGCATGTGCTAATTCCTCAGCCCCAGCACCACCGTCTGCCCAATGTTTTGCAATAAAAGCTTCCGCGCCATATGCTTCAACTGTTGTTTTAACTAGATCAATCTCGGCATCTGTATCTTGTAAAAAATGATTGATTGCTACAATACATTTCAAGCCAAATTGATCCTGCATATTGGAAAGGTGGCGTTTTAGATTATCCATTCCCTGTTCTAATGCAGTTAGGTTTTCAGTCGATAGGTCTTTAGTTTCAACTCCACCGTGATACTTCAATGCTCTTACAGTAGCAACTACAACCGCGATATCAGGTTTTATGTCAGCTTTACGGCATTTAATATCAATAAACTTCTCTGCACCAAGATCAGCACCAAAGCCTGCCTCAGTCACGACATAATCACTTAATTTTAGTGCCATTTTTGTTGCTATAACAGTATTGCAACCATGTGCAATATTGGCAAATGGTCCGCCATGAACGAAGGCAGGATTATTTTCTAAGGTTTGAACTAAATTTGGTTTAATTGCTTCTTTCAGAAGTGCTGTCATCGCACCATGAGCTTTCAGATCTTTGGCTAATCGAGCTGTTCCATCGACTGAATAGCCAATTAAAATATTACCTAAACGCTGTTTCAATTCACTTAGAGAACTTGATAGACATAGGATTGCCATCACTTCCGAAGCAACTACAATGTCAAAACCATCCTCACGAGGGAATCCGTTTGCAGTACCGCCAAGGCCTATATTAATTTGTCTCAGCGCACGATCATTCATATCAAGCACACGTCCCCACGTGATTTTACGCACATCTAAGTTCAAACTATTACCATGATGAATATGGTTATCAATCATCGCTGATAGTAAATTATGTGCTGCACTGATTGCGTGTAAATCACCGGTAAAATGAAGGTTAATATCTTCCATAGGCACAACCTGAGCATAACCACCACCAGCAGCGCCCCCCTTCATTCCAAAACAAGGTCCCATCGAAGGCTCGCGAACACATACCATCGACTTTTTACCAATACGGTTTAATGCATCACTCAAACCAATTGTTGTGGTCGTTTTACCTTCACCGGCAGGAGTCGGACTGACTGCTGTGACCAAGATAAGCTTCCCATCAGGCTTATCTTCCAGCTCAGTCATCACATCCAATGATACTTTGGCTTTATAGTGACCATAAGGGTCAAGTTGAAGTGGGCTAAGGCCTAAACGCTGCTCAGCTAGCGGGATAATTTGTTTCATTGTTGCTTGCTGTGCAATTTCTATATCTGACATAGCTTTAATTTCCCAAGCGAGTTTATTAACGGCTAATTATACGCAAATTATTAGGTAAGTGAGATGGAGTTATTCCCCCCAGCGAGGCTGAAGTTGATGCTCAATCTCTGCTTGGTCGAGTATTCGTGCGACAACAAAATCTACGATCTCAGATAATTGCGTTGGCTTATAATAAAAACCAGGATTAGGCGGTAAGATACACACGCCAAGTCGCGCTAGTTTGAGCATATTTTCTAAATGAATGGCTGAAAATGGTGCCTCTCGTGGTACAAGGATCAGCTTTCGATTTTCTTTTAACATCACATCGGCAGCTCGGTTAATCAAATTATCACTACTACCCACTGCAATAGAGGACAATGTTCCCATAGTACAAGGACATACAATCATCGTAGCCACTTTATGAGAACCACTCGCTAATGGTGAACTCCATTGTTGTTCGCCATAAACCTTTAATAATTCAGGAGCACAATCAAACTTATCCACCAAATACTTATGAACATCACTTGCTCGTGCAGGTAATTTCCAATCCAGTTCATCTGAAAACACAATGCGTGCTGCAGCTGAAATCATTAGATGTACAGTAATACCCTGACCTAATAAAACATTAAGCAGACGTTGACTATATGGTGCACCTGAAGCGCCTGTTAGCGCTATAGAAATTTGTTTATTATCAGTCATTACTTAGCCAATGCCTGCAGTAAACGCTGATGAATACCATCAAATCCACCATTACTCATAATCAATACCTCATCACCTTGTTGCGCTTCCGTGCAAACCATACTAATAATGTCATCAACAGTCGTTTTTACTATTGCTGTATCACCTAATTGTTCTGCAACCGTGTCTAATGACATTGCAACATCAGCATCTTCAAATAAAATGACACGATCAGCCTCTTGTAGCGAGTCTGCTAATGCCTGCTGATGAATGCCCATTTTCATCGTATTTGATCGAGGATCGAGAATAGCGATTAATTTACGAGCACCAATATTTTTTCTCAAACCATTAATCGTTGTAGCTATTGCAGTGGGGTGATGAGCAAAGTCATCATAGACGCGTACGCCACGAACTTCTCCTAGCAACTCCATCCTTCGTTTTATACCCTTAAAGCTAGCCAAAGCTTCACAGGCCTGCTTAATTGTCACTCCTACGTGACGAGCTGCTGCAATGGCAGCTAATGCATTACAGACATTGTGCTGGCCTAGCAGAGACCAGTTAACACTGCCCTCTTGTTTTCCGGCATAGACGACATCAAACTGTCCGCCATCATCACTAATATTCTTAGCCTGTAATTGTCCTTCATTTAGGCCGATTGTTTGTTGGGGTGTCCAGCAGCCCATTCGAATTACTTTTTCAATCGCGTCATCATGGGAAGGGGTAATAAGTAATCCTTCTGAAGGGACTGTTCTCACTACATGATGAAACTGTTTTTGTATTGCAGCAAGATCATCAAAAATATCCGCATGATCAAACTCAAGATTATTGATGACTAAAGTACGAGGGTGATAGTGAACAAACTTTGATCGCTTATCAAAGAAAGCCGTGTCATATTCATCTGCTTCAATAACGAAAAAAGGCGTATTACCTAAACGGGCTGTTTTACCAAAATTACCTGGCACACCACCAATTAAGAAACCAGGTTCCATTCCTGCATCTTCCAAAATCCATGCTAATAGACTACTTGTTGATGTTTTACCATGGGTTCCTGATACTGCTAAAACCCATTTACCTTGAAGAACATTCTCTGCCAACCATTGTGGACCAGAGATATATGGTAAACCTTTATTTAACGCATACTCGACAGCTGGATTCCCTCGAGACATGGCATTACCCATTACAATCAAGTCAGGGGCTGGATCTAGGTGTTCAGGCAAATAGCCTTGCTGTAATTCAATTCCTGCGGCCTCAAGTTGATCGCTCATCGGAGGATACACATTGGCATCTGATCCAGAGACTGTCATTCCCAATTCACGGGCTAATAAGGCAACCCCACCCATAAACGTGCCACAAATACCTAAAATATGAATATGCACTAGGCAACTCCTGACATTGTTAAACCTAAGACTAGTAAAGAAAGGACGGTATAAATAACGGTTATTACCGTTGCAAAACCGACGCTTATATCTAAGGCATAGCGAAAAATATGAGACGTTATCATCAAGCTCCAAAACATAATGATAACCATAAATAACATCGCATAACTACTGGCCTGCTCCATTTCAGCAAGACTGTTAAACCACATCACAACAGGCAAACTGAGTAAACCGAGACAGATCCCCGCCCCCGATAGAGCCATTAAGGTTTGTTGAAACCGTGTTTGTAGGCCGTAGACTTTCAATAATAAACCCACAGCAATAATCATAAAAATCATATCAGAAAAGCTGCTAAAGAGGCTCATTGTCCAGCTCATATCGACCAGACTTATTGCTACGCCAACTGCAAAATAAACCAATAACGTTAACTTCAATAAACTAGCCGAAGCAGGCATGTCGGCTGGGCTTGCTTTAAACAAGCACAAATCAATATATCGTTGAATCATTATCATCACATCATCATACCGTGCTATCAGCTCACAACAAAACATCATACAATAAAAAAACCCGATAATTCATTGCAATTATCGGGTTCTAATTTTTGAACTTATCTGTCAGAAATTAATCATCAATCACTAAGCCCCATGGTCCTTTTCCTACTTCGATTTCCTTAATTGATATATTCGCAGCTGTATCAACAACGGAAACGGTATTACTCACGCCATTCGCAGTGTAAATCCGAGAGCCATCGCGGCTAATTTCTTCACCCCATACGCGCTTACCTACATCAATAGTCGCTTTAATAGCTAATGTTTCAGCATCCATAACAACAACCTTAGCTGCACGACCTGTGGTCATATAAAGCGTTTTATTATCTGGACTCAGCTTAATTGCCATAGGTTTAGATTTTGGTACATCAACAATAACCTTTTTGATGATTTTATACGTGCTCATATCAATAATAGCTAGCTCATTACCTATCTCACTACTCACATAAGCAAGACTACCCTCATTATTAAATGCAAGGCCTCGTGGGCGGGCAGCTACTAAAATATTTGCAATAACCTTATGCGCTTCAACATCTATCACATGAACCATATTTGTTGACTCACTGGTCACCAATACAACATCACCTCTTGGCGATACAGCCACACCTTCAGGCTCAAGTCCAACGCGTATTTCTTCAATAATTTTTCCTGTTTCAGGGTTTATTACCGTTGCTTTAGCATCATCTTCATTTGATAAATATAAGTTTCCGTTAGGGTGCACATCAAATGTTTCAGGATCTTCACCAGCTTGTAGCTTACCAATGGTTTCTAGTGTTTTTACATCGACCATTGCAATTGCATTTTCTTCACTCAATGCAACATACAATATTTTTTGATCAGGCGATAAGCCTATCCCTCGAGGGCGGTCACCAATTTCCAGTGTTGTTTCGATCTCATTAGTACGTGAATCAATAACGCTGACAGAATTACTTTTTTCATTAGTAACAAATAATCGATACGTCGGCTCAGCCCATGCTGAAGCACTAACCAAGATAAGTGATGACATTAATAACTGTTTTAATTTCATTTTATTATTCCTTATTTACAACTTTTCAAACCAAGACTATCTAATCCGCCTTTCACTCCACGAAGAGGAGCTTCAGCAACAAGTTTATTATCCTCAACAATTAAGACCAATTGACGTAACTGCCCAGTATCCCTAAACGTTGCGCCAGCACCTTTTTGACCATCGAAAGCAATCTCATTTCTTAAATAATTTAATATTACAGCGGCATCATCTGTTTGGTTTCGAGCTACCGTGTCAGATAATAATTTAACTGCAGCCCAGCCGGACCATGCATCATTATCCATCACAATACCGTGAGACTTTTTAAAACGGCTATTTAATTGGCTAGCAGCAAATTTTCTAAAGTCCTCGTGCCAGCCTTGAACATGCGCTTTAGATTCTGGATGTTTAGCTAACCATTGCTCCAATGCATCTTGTTTCATCTGTTCACTAGCGGGAAGGTTTAGTAGGTTAGCTAAACAAGCTTTGCGTAAATCATTATTATCTGAAAGCAAGTTAAGCACGGGAATGTGAGCATACTTAGCATTATGCGCTATCGCTAATATCTGTTGCTGATCTCCTGCCACCAAAATAGCAGTAATAGGGGTTTTTGTTTTAGCCAACTCTTCGGTTGTCTCTGCTTGTAAACTGTATGTTTGCCCTAAAAACTCACCTTGAACATTAGCTTCTTCTAAGCCTTGTTGAACCCCTAGCCATACACTGCCTTCCGTTGGTCCGACATAATGTAATTTAACATCAATCACATCCGCTAAGACAACCTGACTAACTATTGCAACAACAGCCATCAGCCCTATTCTTAAAACACGCATCTTTTTCTCCAAATTAAAGTTACTCGTCACAATACAATGTTTTTCCCAATAGATAATCAGGAAATTCCTTGATAGTTAGAGGAATAAACTAGAGCAAAGTTCACTTCAAACAAGATTATTCATTTATTACAAATACTTAGTAATAGATCCTAGTTCTACTAGTGGTATACAGGGCCCTTCGCGCTGATATAAGCACTATTTATCTTTCGTTTTATCGTTAAAGAAATTCGATTTCAAACCCTGTCTCTTATACACATCTGACGCTGCCGACGATCTACTCTGTGT
>CAJXPP010000004.1 GCA_913058195.1 uncultured Gammaproteobacteria bacterium
TAGCATGTAGTATTAATGTCGTTTTACCAGAAGATTCTGGGCCATAGATTTCGACAACTCGACCGCGGGGTAAACCACCGATGCCTAAGGCGACATCAAGACCGATTGAGCCTGTTGATACCGCATCAATATCACGAGCGGCAGCTGAGTCACCCAAACGCATGACGGCACCTTTACCAAATTGCTTTTCGATTTGGCCAAGTGCTGCACCAAGTGCTTTTTTCTTGCCATCGTCCATTGCTGTCGCCATTGTCGAGTCCAAAAGTGTGAATAAATACGCGATTATCCCACAGATACGAATCAGTCTCTAGCGTTTTTGATTATACCTTGTAATGCAACCATAACGGCTTGGCTTCTTATTGATTGTCGGTCGCCGTCAAAGTGATGTTGCGCTGTTATTACTCGGCCTTGTTTTGTTTGCCAGGAGAACCAAACTGTGCCGACAGGTTTAGCTTTTGAACCACCACCGGGGCCAGCAACACCGGTGATTGCGACGCTAATGTCCGCAGATGTACTAGCGAGTATACCCTGTGCCATTTCGATAGCAGTTTGTTCGCTAACGGCCCCGAATTGATCTAATGTTTGTTGTTTAACGCCGAGAAAGTCATGTTTAAATTGATTACTATAGCTAACGATACCACCATCAAACCAAGAGGAACTGCCCGCAAGATCAGTACAACATTTTGCTAGCCACCCTCCTGTACATGATTCTGCACATGCCAATGTTAAATCAAATTGTCTTAGTGTGAATGCGAGTAACTCGGTAGAACGGTAAAGTTGCTCTTCAGAAATTGTTTGCATGATATAAACTATGCCCATGACTAAAAAACAAAATCATACTCCAATGATGACGCAATATCTGCGTATTAAAGCTGAAAATCCCGATTACTTATTGTTTTATCGTATGGGTGACTTTTATGAGATGTTTTATGATGATGCACATAAAGCGGCAGAATTATTAGATATTACGCTGACTGCACGAGGCAATAGTAATGGCACGCCAATTCCAATGGCGGGTATACCTTATCATGCTGCAGACTCGTATTTGTCGCGATTAATCAATATTGGTGAGTCGGTAGCGATTTGCGAGCAAATAGGTGACCCAGCAACCAGTAAAGGGCCTGTTGAGCGGCAAGTCGTCAGAATATTAACGCCAGGAACCTTAACGGAAGAGGCTTTATTAGATAGCAAAAATGAAAACTTATTAGTCGCAATTTCAGAGCAGAAAGGACGCTATGGATTAGCCACGGCTGAACTGAGTAGCGGGCGGTTTACAGTGAGTGAATTGGACTCCTTGACCGAACTTCATGCAGAATTGGCTCGCTTACAAGCAGTAGAAATTTTAGTGGGTGAATCTTTATTAGATCCGTTAGCCGATTTTTCTAAGCAGTTACGTAGTTTACCGCCTTGGCATTTTGAACAAGAGACCGCTCAACGTCGTTTATGTGAACATTTCCAAATTCAAGATTTAAATGGCTTTGGCTGTGAAGATATGAATTTAGCGGTGATTGCAGCAGGCTGTTTGCTTAATTATGCACAAGAAACACATCGAACAGCTTTGCCTCATATCCGCGGTTTAAGTATTGAAAAAACCAGTGATAGTATTCGCTTGGATCCTCAGTCCCGCCGTAATCTTGAATTAGAAACAAATCTATCAGGCGGGCGTGAGCACACACTATTGTCTGTATTGGATAAAACTGTCAGCCCGATGGGCGCGCGATTATTACGCCGTTGGTTATTAAGGCCATTACGAAATCATAGTATTTTAAAACAGCGACAACAAGCAATTCAGCAGTTTATTGAAACGCAAACATCAGAATCATTACAAAGCATTATCCGGAAATTGGGTGATATTGAACGAATTGTCGCTCGTATTGCGCTGCGAAGTGCTAGGCCGCGCGATTTTATGCATTTGCGTAATACATTAGACGCTTTGCCTGGCTTACATCAATTACTTGCTGATTCAAATTCACAGCGATTAATACAGCTTGATCGTGACTTAGGTACCTTTCCTGAATTACTAAACTTACTACAAACTGCGCTAATCGACGAACCACCAGTGTTAATTCGTGATGGAGGGGTGATTGCTGAAGGTTATAACGAGGAGCTGGACCATTTACGCACAATTAGAGATCGTGCTAGTCAATTCTTAAGTGATCTTGAGCAACGTGAACGTGAACGAACTGGTGTGTCAACCCTAAAAGTTGGCTATAACCGCGTACATGGTTATTTTATTGAAATCAGCCGTTCACATCATATTGAAGTACCGACTGAATATGTTCGCAGACAAACGCTAAAAAATGCTGAGCGCTATATTACGCCAGAGTTAAAAGGCTTTGAAGACCAAGTATTGAGTGCCAATGAGCGAGCCTTAGCGCTAGAAAAAAGCTTATATGAAGGGTTATTTGAGCAAATAGAACCTGATTTAGCCGCTTTAGAAGTGTCTGCTAATGCCTTAGCCGAAGTCGATGTATTGGTAAATTTAGCCGAGCGTGCGGACAGCCTCAATTATGTTGCACCAGAGTTTTCTACCAGCAGCGCTGTACATATAACTGGTGGACGTCACCCTGTTGTTGAAGGTGTGACCGAACAAACCTTTTGTCCTAATGATGCAAGCTTTACTCACACGCAACGATTGATGTTAATAACAGGCCCTAATATGGGCGGTAAATCAACTTATATGCGACAAGTTGCCTTAATTGTATTAATGGCTCATATGGGTAGTTTTGTACCTGCTGAAAGTGCTGAAATAGGCTTGGTTGATCAAGTCTTTACTCGAATAGGGGCATCGGATGATCTGGCATCAGGCCGTTCGACCTTTATGGTTGAAATGAATGAAGCGGCGAATATTCTTAATAATGCGACCGAACATAGCTTGGTCTTAATGGATGAAATAGGACGAGGAACCAGTACATTTGATGGACTTTCGCTTGCTTGGGCCTGCGCTGAAAAGTTAGTTCGTGATTTGGGTGCATATACTTTATTTGCCACTCATTATTTTGAATTAACTGAATTGCCAGAGTTATATGAAAAAGTAGTTAATGTACATTTAGATGCAATTGAGCATGGCGATAAAATTGTCTTTTTACATCAAGTGAAACAAGGAGCGGCCAATCAAAGCTATGGATTGCAGGTAGCTAAATTAGCGGGCGTACCAACAGATGTTATCCAAGCAGCAAAGACTAAGTTGAAGCAGCTGGAAATGATGAAGTTGGAACCAACCGAAAAGGCTTATAACCCTCAGGCAGATTTATTTCAGCAACAAAATGAATCATCGGAGCTTGAGCGTTATATAACAAACCTTGACCCAGATGAATTGACGCCTAAACAGGCTCAAGAAAAACTATACGACCTGGTCGCTTTATTAAAGAAATGATTTAAGGGGAGGTAAGCGCTTTCGCGATAGCATTTCTTCGTTTGTGGTAAACAGTTTGGTTTATCATCAATGCAAAGGCATTCCAGTTTTGCTCTTTATCAACGCTATATCCCGCTAAGGTACTGACATTGTCTAGTGTGCCTGATTTAGCGTAAATACCTTCTGATACTTCAGGCAGTAGGTGTTTCCATGGTCGGAACATATTGAGTAGGTCAACTAATTGCCTAGGTGATAAACGATTGTTGCGTGATAGGCCTGCTCCGTCTTTTAAGGTGATATGTTTCCAGCGAAATTGCTTGCTTACAGTCATTTCCATATAACGTTGAACATCAGCAAAGTTAGCAGGCTGTTGAAAGTATTCTGCACTGAGGATTAAAACTAGCTGATTGGCAATGAAATTAGTTGAGTATTTCAGCATAGGGCGGATCATTTCGCCCAATGATTTACTATTAAGGTGAGTATAAAATAGTGGAAGTTGTGAAGTGCTTCCCCATACTATTTTACTACTAACTTGAATGCCTTGTTGTCTAAGGAAAACGGCTAATAATTCTGCGAAATACTGTTCTGCATCACTTGATTTTTTACCTGTGTTAATTCTAGTTTTTGTCGAATTTATATTCTGCTGAGAGGCTATTTTCAGTGCTGTTTGAGTTAATGGTGTTTGGCTTTCAGCAGATACCAGTGTTTTATTGATTCTTTTCACTGTAATAGTATTGAAGTTTGCAGCAATGGCTGATGGAATAGCATCATAAGGATTATTGGAATAGTCGTTACTCATTGGGGTTAAGCCTGCTTTAAAAAAAGAACTATCAAGTCCAATAGCACTGATACTTGTTAAGCCTAAATTTTTTAACTGTTCAGCAATAAGTAGCATTTCTTCTGATGTTAGGAATGGGTCACCATTGCCTTTGACCCACAAAGTTTTTGAGTTTTCATCAAGGTAAAAATCAGTTTTAAACTGATGTTGTTCACCCCAATGGTTTAACGCTAGCCAAGCAGTAACTAATTTAGTTGTCGATGCAGGAATGTAGCTATTCTGAGCATTATTGGCTATATCAGCTTTTCCTATTTTCTCTATTAAAATACCGGCATGTTCAATTTCTGGGTATTTAGCAATTAAACTGTCTGCAAAGCTGATAAGTGGAACACTAAATAAGATTATTAGTACGGACAGGATTTTAGCGTTAATAAACATAGTATTGTGGCTGTTAGTACCGAGCTTACTCGGATACTTTACCGCGAAGTGACTTTGTTTTTCCGCGCAAGGTTTTACTATCCATACGTCTCCTCTGTGAGCCTCTAGTTGCCTTGGTGGGCCGCCTTTGTTTGAGATGAACCGATGCGCTCTTAATCAGCTCGTGTAGACGTTCAAGCGCATCAGCACGGTTTTTCTCTTGAGTTCGAAACTGTTGGGCTTTTATTATCAATACACCGTCTTTATTGATGCGTTTATCATTAAGGTTTAATAATCGTTGTTTGCAATAATCAGGCAATGATGACGCTTTTATATCAAAACGAAGATGAATGGCTGATGAGACTTTATTAACATTTTGCCCACCCGCACCTTGCGCTCGAATTGCAGAAAGCTCGATTTCATTTTCAGAAATGGTGAGGGAGGACGAAGATGACATATTAATGTTTGTATTTTGCCGGTTCTTTAAAGTCGATAACACTGGAAATAGGCGGGGGAATTTGCAGATGGAACCCTTTATTTGCTAGGCTTTTAATTACGGTATCTACATTTTCACGGGCGAGTTTGCGTTCTGGTGTTAGTTCAAGTTCCATAACAAATACAGGCTCTTTGCCCATACTATCGTAGAGTGCTTGTGGAACGTCAGAAAAGTCATCTTTTCTAATGATATAGAGGTATAACTCTTCTTTTTTGGTGCTTTTATAAATATATGCATTCATAGAATTGAGCTCAAGAAATAGGGGGGTGGAAAATAATTTGTACCACGGTGTTAGCAGGATCATAGCAATAAAAGCTACGAGCACCATCACGGTGTGTACGAGGGGGCTGGCGTATTGTTACATTGTGATGTTGTAAAAATGCAAACCATTCGTCTACTTGCTCAGGCGTCTTAATAATAAAGCCAATATGATCCAGCTTCTGGTTGCCACTGGTATCAAAGCCTTCATCTGCACGGTGCAATGCTAAGTTATCATTGCCTGAAGTAATATAAACATTATCTGTATCAGGCCTCCATTCGACTGTCATGCCTAGCAAGTCAGTATAAAAGTGCTCACAAGCCTCAAGATCATTAACAAATAATGCGATATGACGCATTCCGCCCGTTGCTGGTGGCCGCTTCATTATTGTTTACCAAAATTAATAGAGATAAATAGGATGACATTAATCAACATTGATGATCTCATAATCATGAGTAATTTCAGCTGTTTCACCTAACATGATGGATGCTGAGCAATACTTCTGTGTTGATAGTTCAACGGCGCGTTTAACTTGCGCTTCTTTTAAGTCTTTACCTGTTACTTTGTAGTGAACATTGATTTTGGTAAAGACCTTAGGAATCGCTTCGCTGCGCTCACTATCAATTTCTACAACACAGTCACGAATATCTTGGCGCCCCTTTTTTAGCATCTGAATCATATCAAAAGTGGTGCAGCCACCCATTCCTAGTAGAAGCAGTTCCATAGGTCGCATTCCAGTGCCATGGCCCCCAAGCTCTTCTGGGCCGTCCATTACAATGGCATGCCCAGAACCTGACTCGCCTAAAAATAGTAAATCTTCAACCCACTTGACTCTTGCTTTCATGATTTATTCAGTTCTCAATTATTAAAATAGCGATGAGTAATTTTGCCATATTCGCCTAATCTATGCAGTGTTGGTTTACTATTGATGAAAAATTTTCTATTCTGTATGGATATTATTTAGGAAGTGCTATGGATTATTTTAAACATAAAGCGATAGAAGAAGGACTGGCTGACTTTTTTCATTGTTGTCATAGCAAGCAATATGATGCTAAATCAATTTTAATCGCTCCAGGTGACGCAGCCGATACTCTATATTACATTCGAGAAGGTTCAGTTTCCATCACTATGGAAGATGAAGATGGGGAAGAGTTAATTCTCGCCTATTTGAACCAAGGTGATTTTTTGGGTGAAATAGGTTTGTTTTCTGATGTTGAAAGTCGCGGTGTAACTGTTAGAGCCCGCACTAAATGTAGAACAGAAGAAATTAGCTATAAGCAAATTAAAGCGCTAGCAGGTAATCAACTTAAAGCGTGTTATCCAGTGCTACTGCAGTATATTGCTGAACATATGGCTAAGCGTTTGCTGACTACTACTCGTAAAGCAGGAGATCTTGCTTTTTTAGATGTCGCTGGTCGAATAAAATCTGCTTTACTAGAATTGTCTACACAGCCTGATGCAATGAAACATCCAGAAGGCATTCAAATAAAAGTAACACGACAAGAAATTAGCCGCATGGTGGGGTGTTCTAGAGAAATGGCTGGACGAGTATTAAAAGACCTTCAACAAGAAGGATTTATTTGGGCGCATGGTAAAACATTGATTATCTATGATGGTGATCTTGGTCGAGCACTACAAGCAAAAGACATCGACTAATTTAGTTTAGACTTTAGCAGGCTTTGCTAAATAGTTGTTAGATAACAAGGCCTGAATATCATTGCATGATGTTAATTAAAAAGAGCACTAAGCTTTTCACCAGGCTCTTTTGCACGCATAAACGCTTCACCTACTAAAAAGCCATTTACATGATGGTCACGCATTAATCGAACATCTTCTGCTGTATGAATACCGCTTTCAGTAATGATGGTATGGTTTTCAGGGATCGTGCCCAGCAAATCTAAGGTTGTGTTTAAGCTGGTTTCAAATGTACTTAGATTGCGGTTATTGATACCAATAAGTGGTAAATTCAACAATAAAGCACGCTCTAGTTCCTCTAAATTGTGTACTTCAACTAATACATCCATATCAAGCTGCATAGCAAGATCACTGAGCTCACTTAACTGAGCATCATTTAGGGCTGAGACAATTAATAAAATTGCGTCAGCACTGATCGCTCTAGCTTCAAAGACTTGATAAGGATCAACAATAAAATCTTTACGAATAACGGGTAGGGAAGTGGCTTTACGGGCTTCTTGAAGATAAAATTCATGGCCTTGGAAAAAGTCATGATCAGTGAGTACTGATAAACATGCTGCACCATGTTGTTCATAGCTTTTAGCGATATCAGCAGGAATAAAGTTTTCTCGTAATAAGCCTTTGCTTGGCGATGCTTTTTTAATCTCAGCAATAACTGCAGCATCGCCGGCATTAATTTTGGCTTCAATTGCGGCTACAAACCCACGAGGAGCATCAGCTTTTTCAGCTACTTCAATCAATTGCTGTAGTGATGCTTTTTGTTTGCGTTCATTAATTTCTTCAAATTTACGCTGTATTATTTTTTTCAAAATGTCAGGAGTATCAGTCATTATTTTATCTTTTATTATGAGTTGCTACAGGCAATAAGTGCATCGAGCTTTTTTTGTGCATTACCGTTATCAATTTGTATTTGTGCTTGTTTAATACCTTCTGCTAGTGAAGGCGCTAAGTCAGCTGCATAAATGGCTGCACCCGCATTAAGTACTACAATATCTCGTGCACCGCCATGTTGACCTGAAAAGATGCCTTTAATAATAGCTAAGCTTTCTTCAGCATTACTAACAGCTAGCTCTTTAATATCACAACGCGATAGGCCAAAGTCTTCTGGTTGAATGCAGTAGTTAGTAATTGAACCATTTTTTAACTCGGCTACAGAGCTTGCAGAACCAATACTTATTTCATCAAGACCATCATCTGCATGAACAATAAGTACATGTTGACTACCAAGTTCTTTTAACACATGCGCCATTGGTTCAACCCATTGTTTATCAAATACACCCAGTACTTGATTAGGCGTTTGGGCCGGGTTAGTTAGAGGGCCAAGCAAGTTAAATAGTGTGCGTACACCCATTTCACGACGAGGGCCAATGGCAAACTTCATCGCGCCATGATGTTTTTGTGCAAACATAAACCCGACACCCACAGTGTCTACACAGAGTTTAACCTGTTCTGGGGATATATCTAAGTTCACACCAGCAGCTTCCAATACGTCTGCACTGCCAGAACTGCTACTAATCGAACGATTACCATGCTTGGCTACTTTAGCTCCAGCAGCTGCGACTACAAAGGCACTAGCAGTTGAAACATTAAATGTGCTGGCACCATCACCGCCTGTGCCACAAGTATCAACAACATGATTGCCTGATATAGAGACTGGAGTGGCTAAGCTGCGCATCACTTCTGCTGCAGCCGCTATCTCAGTCACTGTTTCACCTTTCATTTGTAAACCGACTAAGAAACCACCTATTTGAGCTGGCGTTGCTTCACCGGTCATAATTTGTTGCATTACGGCAGACATCTCTTCACGAGATAAATCTTGTTTTGCTATAACAGATTTAATGGCATTGGATAAATTCATCTGGCGGGTCTCAGCGGTCTAGAAAGTTTTTTAATAAAGCATGGCCTTGTTCAGTTAAAATCGATTCAGGATGAAACTGAACGCCTTCAACGGCTAATGTTTTGTGCTCTATCCCCATAATTTCATCTATACTGCCATCTTCATATTGAGTCCATGCAGTGATGTCGAAGCAATCAGGTAGGGATTGTTTATCGATAACAAGTGAATGATAGCGTGTTGCAATAACGGGGTTATTGAGACCTTTAAAAACACTGGTATCATTATGATAAATCGGTGAGGTTTTACCATGCATGATTTCACGAGCATGAATAATTTCGCCACCGAATGCTTGCCCGATAGACTGATGGCCAAGACAAACACCCAAAATTGGAACTTTACCTGCGAAATATTTGATAACTTCCAATGATATGCCTGCTTCATTGGGAGTGCAGGGGCCTGGAGAAATAACAATCTTTTCAGGGTGCAATGCTTCAATTTCATCGATTGTTATTTTGTCATTACGATGCACATGCACATCTGCACCTAACTCACCAAAGTACTGGACAAGGTTGTAAGTGAAAGAATCGTAATTATCGATCATTAAAAGCATAAGTTAAGTCTTTAATTTGAATGAAACATTGACTTGCCATGATATTCATGGCGATGTACTAGGAGGATCATTCTATCAAATAACACTACTTGATGGATATGTATTGTAAAAACTAATGTTTAAATTAAATTTATTTGGGCGTTATTACTTATTCCGATATTAATAATGATTTTGGAACTTAGCAAAAAACATTTTTGTATTTAGCCA
This sequence comes from uncultured Gammaproteobacteria bacterium, assembly GCA_913058195.1. Taxonomy (GTDB): domain Bacteria; phylum Pseudomonadota; class Gammaproteobacteria; order Nitrosococcales; family Methylophagaceae. The sequence goes on from CAJXPP010000004.1 coordinate 9,655, forward strand.
AATTGAACACTGAAAGCTTCTTTTAAATCATCCTCTATATCTTGATAATCTGGCTCACTAATAGCAAAGAAGTCTAAGACATGATCTTTGGCCAAAAACCACTCACAATCATCTTTTGCAAACTTATATTGGCTTAATGTATTACCGGCAATCTTAATGAGTGCATAGAGTTCTTTTTGCGATTCATCGCTATCCGAAGATGCCAAGAAATCTGGTTCATGATGGCGAAGAATTAATTCACAGATATTCTTAGGGAGATTCCATGAGTGTGCCATGTAGTAGCCCATGGTTGCATGACTTGTTTCATACCTATTATCTTCAAAAGAAGTAAACTCTTGTTCCGGACTTGAATTTGCTTCGATTAAGACTTCTTTATAGTCAGTGTATTTTATTGCTAATAAAGGAATTCCACAATCTCGGAATAAACCAAAGGCATAAGCATCTTCCTTAGTACAACTTAAGGTGATGCTTAAGTTTTCAAGTAGGAGGCTCATCATATTTGCTGTATCCATTGCCGTATCCCAGAATTTTTCAAGGGATATCGCTGCCTTTTCTTTAAATGAATTTTGCAGTTGATAAAATGATGCAATGTTAGTGACACCGCTATACCCAATCATAATGACACTTTGTTTGATATCTGTAACAGTTCTCTTTAAGCCAAAAGCTGGAGAATTGACAGTCTTGAGAAGACTTGATGAAAGGGCGACATCCTTGGATATGATTTCAGAAAATACCTGCATTGAAGGATTAGGTCTCGACTGCTCAAGTTGTAGTTCCGTTAAAACTTGGGGTTTAGCGGGTAATTGAAAACTTGAAACTGTACTGTTTACTTTATCTTTTTTTTGCATGCTAACCGTTCCCTGTAGCGATTTCAAAAATTAATTTTTCTTATCAGTGTTAAATACAATATAGCATTATTTAAAGCTAACATAACTATGTAAAAACCATAATATTTTGACGTTAAGTCAGCTGTCTTTCTCTAGTAAAGGGTAAGGGATAACAAGATATAATTAAGAGAACAATCTATAGAGATTATAGGTAGGGCCTTAGAATTCAGCTTGGTATAGATAAATACGTACTGAACTGGACAAAGGATTCAGCACACTAATTACCGGTGTTGAGAATGTTTAGGCATATCAAGACCAGCTTCAGCCATGGCCACTGCGCGGAAAATAGCACGTGCTTTATTCATTGTTTCTTGCCATTCCATTTCAGGAATAGAGTCGTAAACAATGCCTGCACCGGCTTGAATTGTTAATATATTATCTTTGATGACTGCTGTTCGAATTGCAATAGCCGTATCCATATTGCCAGACCAAGACAGATAACCCACTGCACCAGCATAAACACCACGTTTAACGGGTTCTAATTCGTCAATGATTTCCATTGCTCGCACTTTAGCTGCACCACTCACTGTTCCAGCAGGGAAGGTTGCACGCAGTGCATCAATGCAGGTCATATCAGGTACAATTTTACCTGTTACATTAGAAACAATATGCATAACATGAGAATAACGTTCGACAATCATTTTATCGGTTAGGTTTACTGTGCCAATTTGGCTTACGCGGCCCGCATCATTACGGCCTAAATCAATTAGCATTAAATGTTCAGCTAACTCTTTAGGATCAGATAGTAAGTCTTGTTCTAAGGCTTTGTCTTCTTCAGGTGTTTTACCACGTGGGCGAGTTCCAGCAATAGGGCGCACAGTAACTTCATCATCTTCCATGCGAACCAGGATTTCTGGCGACGAACCGACAATATGAAAGTCCTCGAGGTTGAGGTAATACATATACGGTGATGGATTTAAAGTACGTAAAGCACGATATAAATCCATTGGCTGTGCAGCAAAAGGAATAGATAGACGCTGTGATAACACTACCTGCATGATATCGCCATCAGTAATGTATTGTTTTGCTTTTTCTACCGCATTAATAAAGCCATCATGAGTGAAGCCCGAGACAAAATCATTTTCATGCACCGCTTTACCGGTAGTTGAAGAACTATATTTTGGCGTTGCAGTTCTGAGATAAGACGTTAGTGTATCAAGGCTATCTTGCGCCTTTTTATAAGCACTAGCATTGCTTGGATCTGCATGAACGATTAGGTATAAACGTCCACTTAAGTTATCAAAGACAATAAGATCATTGGAGACCATTAATAGGATGTCAGGGCATTCAAGTGGATCAGGGTTGGGACTATCACCTAAACGAGGCTCAACATAACGTACGGTGTCATAACCAAAATAACCGACTAAACCACCATTGAAACGAGGTAAATGGTCGAGATCAGGTACTTTATATTGCGCCTTAAATTCTTCAATCCAGCTTAGTGGATCTTCAGACTTTGTTTGTTCGATCACTTCGCCACAATGTTTAACTTCAATATCTTGGCCGCTAATACGAACAATAGTTTCACACGGTAGACCAATAATTGAATAGCGACCCCATTTTTCACCGCCATGAACTGATTCAAGTAGATATGAATAAGGCGCATCAGCTAATTTAAGATAAGTACTTAGTGGCGTATCTAAGTCTGCTAATACTTCGCGTGCCAGTGGGATGCGGTTGTAGCCTTGTTCGGCTAGTTGGTCAAATTCAGCTTGGTTCATAGGTGGCTCTGATTAAGTTAGGGATGAACACTTACTGTGTTCTCCCAGACTGAATGTTAATCTCCATCAATTACGTTTTGTAGCTCAGCAAAAGAGTCAATAACAACATCTGGATTTGCTGTGCGAATATCAACGCCATGGTTATAACCATAGCTCATACATACAATTGAAAAACCTGCTGCACGTGATGCTTTAACATCACTAATTGAATCACCAATCATCATGGCTTTTTCTGGCGCGATACCAAAGAATTTTGCACCATGTAGTAGCGGTGCTGGATCTGGCTTTTTAAGTGGTAATGTATCGCCACTGATAACAATTTCAAAGAAATTATATAAGCCTAAATCTTTTAAGATCTTCAGCGTGAATTTTTCATCTTTATTAGTCACGCAACCCACTCGGATGCCTTGGTCTATTAACCATTGAAGGCCATCTTTAACCGCGGGATAGAGTTGACTACGCTTGCTGGCATTATCAGCATACAAATCCATAAAGATAGGAGCTGCTTGTGCAAATAATTCATCAGAAGGTGAGCCGTCAAGTTGGTCAACTAAGGCACGCTCGATAAGCCTTGGAACACCATTGCCAACCCAGTTACGGACTTTATCTTGACCACGAATCGGCATATTTAATGCTTTCATCATCTCATCTACACACCATGCGAGATCAGGCACGCTATCAACTAGCGTGCCGTCTAGATCAATCAATACCATTTCTGGTTTTTTGATAGTCATATTTAGGTTTTAGCTTGGGCTAATTCAGCTCGTAATGCAGCAATGACTGTTTCATAATCATGTGGGTCGTTAGCATTGGCAGCACCAAATACTGCAGAACCAGCAACAAAAGTACGCGCGCCAGCTTCAGCAATTTCACGAATATTTTTCACGTTTACGCCGCCATCAACTTCAAGATCGATATCGTAGCCGCTTTCATCAATCATTTTACGTGCTTCACGCAATTTTTCTAATGTATGAGGAATAAATGATTGACCGCCGAAACCAGGGTTAACTGACATCAATAAAATACGGTCAACTTTATCTAAGACATGCTCAGCTAAAGATAATGGTGTAGCAGGATTAAATACTAAACCTGCTTTACAGCCTTCAGCTTTAATTAATTGCAAAGTACGATCAATATGCTCAGAAGCTTCAGGATGGAAAGTGATGAATGTTGCGCCTGCTTTAGCGAAATCAGGAATAATGCGATCAACAGGTTTAACCATTAGATGTACGTCGATTTCGTGTGTAACACCATGTTTAACTAATGCATCACAAACCAATGGACCAATTGTTAGATTAGGTACATAGTGATTATCCATTACGTCAAAATGAACAATATCCGCGCCTGATGCTAAAACATTATCAACTTCTTCACCTAAGCGGGCAAAGTCTGCAGACAGGATAGAGGGTGCAATTTTAAATTCAGCCATTGTATTTACTCTTTGTTAAGTTAATGTTGTGCTTACGGGTCTAAATCGAATACTTTACCGTAAGTGATGCTTTTTTTCAGCTTTTGTAAATATCAATAGCTGATTATACTGGTGGGGACTTGATAGATTACTAAGGAATAATATAGGTGGAACAACTAAGATACATTTTGTTTGCCACGATACTAAGCGGTTTAATGGCGCAGACAACTTGGGCTGCAGAAGATGAAAAAATGACTGAAGATATGGCGAGTGAGGAAATGCCATCTTCTGAAGGTATTATGCTGCGCCAAACAAGTACTGTGAAAGGCTACCAGCCTATAGATGTAGCCGGACAGAAAATTGATGCAAGCTATATGGAAGAAACATTAGGAGAGCGCTACGGCGCTGTTGTACTACTACATGATGTTGGCGATCAATTCGATAGTGCAGGGGTGATGACGTCACTTAGACACCATCTACCTGACTATGGCTGGTCAACATTAACGCTGTCATTAGATTATCCATTTGAAGTAAATGTCTTTCTAATAGAGGAGGACGAAAAGTCCGCGGAAGAAGGTGATGCTGCGAACACAGAAAATCAGCTGGCTGCTAGTGAGACAACATCAACAGATGAAAAAACAGTTGATCCTAAACAAGCTGAGGGAGACAAGACTAAATCAGGTTCAAAACAGGATGAGGATCAAACTGTTCTTCCTCCCGTTTCAAATCAACAACGCCTTGGCGCTGCTCTGAGCTTCTTACAAGCAAAAGATGTTGAACGTATTGTGTTTATAGGCCATGGCACAGGGGGAGATTTAGCAATAGAATTATTAGCAACAATCACGACTCCTATTGCTGGCCTTGTATTAGTGGGTGCGCCATCATTAGTCGAAGAACAGACTTTTAAAGAGTTTGAATTCCCTATTTTAGATGTGTATGGGGAGAGAGACTTAGATACTGTGCCCCTAGCAGTAAAAGACAGAAAAATAGTAATGAAACGAGTGGCTAACCCGTTTTACCAATCACGACGTATCACCGGCGCCGATCATCAATTTTCAGGTTTACAGCCTACCTTAACGGCTACGATTAAAGCTTGGTTACGAAAACAGTTTGTTGAACAAGGCGATAATTGATATGCGGCTTTATTATGATGGTGTAGTGGTGCATCAAAGCCAGTCAGATGATGGCATGATTGAAGTCGTCGATTTAGGCAATACTCGGTCTTTGCATTTTGGTACCTTTCCTAGACAAAGTAGTATGTCTTTGCAAACCCCACATACATTAGAACTAAGTTATACCGAAGCGATGATGTCATGTTTGGTTCTTAATTCAAATCCTGAACGCATATTAGTGGTGGGCTTAGGAGGTGGATCACTGGTGAAGTTTTTATTACACCACTATCCAGAATGTAAAATTGATGTGATTGAGTACCGACAAGATGTGGTCGATGTCGCTCATCGATTTTTCCACGTCCCTAGTGACGATCCAAGATTAACGATTCATGTTGGTGATGGTTATTTATTCACACAGCAACAATATTATCAGGGTGAGGTTAGTTACGATTTATTACTTGTAGATGCCTACGATCATATTGGTATGTCTGCCAGTGTGGGTGCCCAAGCTTTTTTTGACTCTTGCGCAGGACTATTAAGTGAACGCGGGGTAATGAGTATTAATTTGTGGGGCAGTAATAAACCTCAATTTAACCAAACCATGTCTCGCATTAACCAGAGCTTTAACGGTCGGAGTATGATTTTACCGGTGAAGAATAAAGGTAATGTGGTTGGCTTAGCGACTATGCAAACAGTGACGATGGCAAAATTAAAGAAGTTAAAGAATACGGTTGAACAGCAGGAGACTTTTTTGAATATTAATCTGCCTAAATCGTTACAAGATCTTACTCGGCAGAATAGTAGCTTTATAGGTCGCTTATTACCTTAAAATGTCTATGCCAGTAATAAAGCAATGTTAGGTTATACTTTAGCTGAAATTTATCTGGGCGTTAACGGCAGTCAATATTGAAATGAAAACGATTTTAGTAATAGTATTATTTATTTCATCGGTCTTTGCACCAGTGTATGCGAATAAAGATATTGAAATAGTTATCGTACGTTCTGCACATGAATTACAAGTGAAGTTAGCTGGTTCAACACTGCGTACTTTCAAAGTAGCGTTTGGTAGTGGAGGGCGAAAAGCTAAACTATTTGAAGGCGACCATAAAACGCCTTTAGGCACGTATTACATTAAACGAGTAAGAAGTAGTGACCGCTTTCATTTATTTTTACAAATAAACTATCCAAATATCAATGATGCGGAACGCGCTTTACAGTCCCATATTATCTCGAAAAAAGAGTACCAGGCGATACTAATTGCTCATGTGAAAGGTCAGTTGCCTCCTCAAAATACCGCATTAGGTGGCTCAATTGGCTTTCATGGGATTGGAACTGAAACTAAAGATAAAATTGAAATTCATGAGTTTGTGGACTGGACGAAAGGCTGTATCGCAATGCGAAACCACGAAATTGATGAGTTAAATCGCTATATCCATATAGGTACGAAAGTCAGTATTATCAATTAATTCCTGATTAAAACTCTCGGTTATTAGTTTGGTTTTGTTAGAATAGCAATAATAAATCCCAACGCTATTCTTTTCGAGGTCCTATGCAAGCAGCAGTCGAACTTTTTTCACACCGTAAATTTTGGGCACACCGATTTGGTATTGCACCTCAATTACCGATGTCACGTGCGGAAATGGACGATCTTGGCTGGGACTCTTGCGATATTATTATTATCACGGGGGATGCCTATATTGATCACCCCAGTTTTGGTATGGCCTTAATTGGTCGCTTATTAGAGTCTCATGGTTTTCGTGTAGGGATTATCTCTCAGCCAGATTGGAATAGTGCTGAAGATTTTAAACAATTAGGTCAACCCAACTTATTCTTTGGTGTGACCGGCGGTAATATGGATTCGATGGTGAATCGTTATACCTCTGATCGTCGTGTTCGTAGTAATGATGCTTATACTGCAGCAGGGGAAGGTGGAAAACGTCCTGATCGTTGCGTCGTGCCTTATAGTCAACGTTGCCGTGAAGCATACAAAGGCGTGCCGATTATTATTGGTGGTATTGAAGCAAGCTTACGCCGTATTGCCCATTATGATTATTGGTCTGAAAAAGTTCGTCGTAGCGTTATTATGGACGCCAAAGCCGATATCTTAGTTTATGGTAATGGCGAACGTCAGGTAGTGGAGATTGCGCATCGCCTTGCTCGTAAGGAAGATGTAAAAACATTAACCGATATTCGTGGCACGGCATTTATTACTAAACATGGTCAGCGTGATGGCTGGTGGGAAAAAGATTCAACCAGTGTTGATGCACCAGGGCAGTTAAATCCTCCGATTGACCCCTACCAAATGAAAACTGCAGAGACCTGTGATGAGTCTCAAACTAATACGGCCAATATAAAGATACCAAGTGATGGCGCACAAATCATTCACTTTAAACGTGCTGAAACGCAAGATAAAGAACATACCGTTGTTCGTCTTCCTCCATATCAAGAAGTAAGAGAAGATAAAATTTTATATGCCCATACATCACGTATTTTGCATCTAGAAACTAATCCCGGTAATGCCTTTGCATTAGTACAACAACATGGTGAGCGAGATGTGTGGTTAAATCCACCACCTATTCCACTTACAACAGCAGAAATGGATGGCGTGTTTGATTTAACATATAGTCGTGTGCCTCATAAATCGTATGGCGATAAAAACATTCCTGCTTATGAAATGATTCGTTTTTCGGTCAATATCATGCGTGGTTGTTTTGGCGGATGTACTTTTTGCTCAATTACAGAACATGAAGGTCGGATTATTCAAAGTCGATCTGAAGACTCTATTATTAAAGAAGTTGAAGCAATTCGAGATACAACACCAGGGTTTACCGGCGTAATTTCTGATTTAGGTGGCCCGACGGCGAATATGTATCGCCTTGCTTGTAAAACGAAAGAAATTGAAGCAAGTTGTCGTCGTTTATCCTGTGTTTACCCCACTATTTGTAAAAATCTAGGCACAGACCACACGCCATTAATTAATTTGTATAAACGAGCACGCGCCCTACCAGGTATTAAGAAAATTTTGATTGCATCTGGTTTGCGTTATGACTTGGCTGTATTGTCGCCAGAGTATGTAAAAGAACTTGTTACGCATCATGTGGGTGGTTATTTAAAAATTGCGCCAGAACATACTGAGCAAGGCCCACTAGAACATATGATGAAGCCGGGTATTGGAACTTATGATGCCTTTAAGGCTATGTTCGACAAATACTCGAAAGAAGCAGGTAAAGAACAGTATTTAATTCCTTATTTCATTGCGGCACATCCGGGCACAACGGATAAAGATATGATGAACTTAGCTATTTGGCTGAAACGTAGTGGTTTCCGCGCCGATCAAGTTCAAGCCTATTTACCATCACCGATGTCTGCTGCTGCAGCAATGTATCATTCCGGTAAGAATACACTGAGTAAAGTACGTCGTAAGGGCGGGGATATCACTGTTCCTAAAGGCATTAAAGTAAGACGTTTGCACAAAGCATTTTTACGTTATCACGATCCTGAAAACTGGCCGTTGTTACGCGAAGCACTACAAAAAATGGGTCGTGCAGATTTAATTGGTAATGGTAAGAAACATCTGATTCCAACCTGGCAACCAGCTGGAACAGGTGAGCAGGGCGAAGGTAAGCGAACCAGTCGAAAAGCAGGTGTTAAACCTCAAGCTAAGTCATTCAGAACACAACATGTGAGAGATAAACCAGCTAAAAGAAAACCTGCTAAAGCTCGACGTAGGTAGACAATTAAGTTAGGTTTATTGTGAAGGGAAAATAGAGTACAGGATGTCTGAACTTTGGAATGGATATCTCTTGATTTAGTCCAATGTCATAACAAGTATTCTTAACCTCTTTTATCGAAGGCGTTAATTGCCTTCATGGTTTAACAGTTGCGATAATCGATCAAACTCTTGCTCAAGCGTATTATTGGGCATTGTATGTCCGGCTTGAGTATACCAATAGCTTGCATTGCCTAAATCACCTTCTTTACGGTGAAGGTATCCATGAATAAGACAAGCTAACTTGTCATTATAGTTTTGAATAAGGTGATGGGCAGCATCCCAATCGCCTTGAGATATTAATTCAAGTGCATGTTGATGTAGTTCTGACATAGATTTAACTCATTGCTTAATGTTTGATTGAGCAAGCTTAAATATTACTATTACCCATAAATAATAAACCAGCAGCTATAAATGCAAAAGGTGATGTAATAATCACAAAGCTTAATTTAAGTAACTCACGGACAATATATAGTATATCTATAATGTAAGACATAGATTTTCTCCTTAGTAATTGATGCATGAATTATAATAAGCAGCTGTTACAAATAAATGACCTTATTATTACCAAATGAATATTCTAGCCATAGATACGTGTACTGAATCATGCTCGGCCGCCTTATTGTACAAAGGCAAACTATACCAGCGTGTTGAAATGACACAGCGAGGTCACTCAGATCTTATTTTGGGAATGATGGATGATCTTTTCAAACAAGCTGAGACAAAGATTTCTGAAGTCGATGTTTTAGCATTTGGACGAGGACCAGGCTCATTTACAGGCGTGCGAGTAGGCGTGGGTGTTGCGCAAGGGGTTGCCTTTGCTAGAGAGCTCCCTGTCGTTGCCATTTCATCTTTAGCTGCCGTTGCACAAGGTGCGGCTGATAAACTTGGATCGGAATTTATTGCAGTAGCAATGGATGCTCGAATGGGTGAAGTGTATTGTGCTAGCTATCAAGTTGTTAACGGCTTGGTGCAATTACTAGGTGAAGAGCATGTTTGCCCACCAGTAAAGTTTATGCCACACAGTAATCAACAGTGGCTAGCTGTGGGAACAGGCTGGGGCGTTTATGAGCAACAATTAAGCACAAACTTCACTGATACATTAAAGAAAATTAGCGTAGAGCATTATCCTCAAAGTAACAGTATTATTAAATTAGCTCAGCTTGAAATTGAAGCGGGAAGATTATTATCTGCAGATCAAGCGATGCCTGTTTACCTACGTAATAATGTCGCTAAAAAGAAAGGTGAACAATAGTGGTAAAAAAACAAGATGCTATTTATGCATCACCGCTAGATGAAATTATTGATTTTCGTTTTGATGAGCGAGTGGTTGAGGTCTTTCCTGATATGATTCAACGCTCTGTACCGGGCTACGGTACTTTAATTTCTACTATCGGGGTTTTAGCTGGCCGTTATGCTCAAGCTGAAAGCCATTGTTATGATTTGGGCTGTTCCTTAGGTGCGGTTACATTATCTATGCGTCAACGGATTACTCAAGCAGGCTGCGATATTATTGCCGTTGATAATTCACCGGCTATGATTGAGCGTGGAGAGCAATTATTGGCATCAGACACCTCTTCAGCCGTGCCTGTTTCAATGCTGTGTGCCCATATTCAAGATGTAAATATTGAGAATGCATCGGTAGTCGTATTGAACTTTACGCTGCAATTTATTCCGCTTGCCGACCGTTTAGCGTTGATTGAGCGTATCTATCAAGGATTGAGACCTGGCGGTGTATTGATCTTATCCGAAAAAATAGCCTTTGATGAACCCGTCAGACAGACGTTTCATATCGATGTACATCATGACTTTAAACGTGCCAATGGCTACAGTGACCTAGAAATTAGCCAAAAACGTTCGGCACTGGAAAATGTATTAATTCCAGAGGCCTTATCAACTCATAAACTACGCTTAGCTGATGCTGGATTTTCTTTTATTGATACATGGTTCCAATGTTTTAATTTTGTATCGTTGGTTGCTATTAAATGAATAATCCGTATGAGTCATTATTCAAGCAGTTAGATGACATGAAACTGCTTGATTGGTCACAGCAATTACAACAACTTATCCCTGCTAAATTAGCGGCTGAAGGCAGTCATGGCAAAATGGCGGGTTGGTTAAGTGCACTTGAAGCGATGCCAAAGATAAGTCCAACAACCATTGAGTTGAAAGAGAGGGTTGAAATTGGTCTTGACAGTGAACTTGAGGGCTTTCAACAAGTTCAATTTATAGAATTACTAAAAGCCTTTCATCCTTGGCGAAAAGGACCCTATAGTCTATTTGGTGTTGATTTAAATACTGAGTGGCATTCTGATTGGAAATGGGATCGGGTTTTACCCCATATCCAACCATTAAAAGGCCGAAAAGTGCTCGATATCGGCGGTGGTAATGGCTATCACGGTTGGCGAATGTTAGGCGAAGGTGCTGATTTAGTTGTAGGCATTGATCCTACGCTTGTATTTGTCATGCAATACCATGTTATACAACGTTATATTGGCGAGTCAAATCACTATGTTTTGCCCATAGGTATTGAAGATCTGCCTGAAAAGCTCATGTGTTTCGATACGGTATTTTCCATGGGCGTGTTATATCACCGTCGTTCGCCGCTTGATCATTTGTACGAGCTACGAGCTTGTCTACGTGCTGGTGGTGAATTAGTGTTAGAAACCTTGGTAATTGAAGGTGAAGAGGGCACTGTTTTAATGCCTGAAGGGCGTTATGCAAAGATGCGGAATGTGTGGTTTTTCCCATCAGTTGATACTATGAAATTATGGCTACGGCGCTGTGGATTTAAGAATGTACAGTGTGTTGATGTCTCGGTAACAAGCATTGAGGAGCAGCGGCCAACAGAGTGGATGACATTTGAATCGTTAGCAGATTTTCTTGATCCAAATGATCATAGTAAAACAATAGAAGGTCATCCAGCACCAAGACGCGCAGTGTTTACTGCTATCGCTCCTTAAGTTGCGTTGCTACACATAAAAAAGCCACAATACATAGTGTATCGTGGCTTTTTTAAATTAAAAGTGGTTTGCTTATTGGGCTAATTTAGCAATCCATTTTCCTGAATAATCTAAGCAAGCATTTAGTTGTTGTGCTGCTGTTTTTGAACTGTGTTTAACCGTTAATTCATAAGCCACACAAGGGCGTTGTTCAAAACTATAGTGCTTGCCAATGATTACATCATAATGTGTTGTAGTATCAATGTTATACCAAGATGTTGCTGCTCCAGTGACTTTTGAAGTTAAAATCTCTTGTGTTTTATTTAGATCTGCAGCGGTCATTGATGAATCTGTCTCGATACCTGCTTCTACTCCAGCGAGTAATAGTGGAGCACTATCTGCAGCAAGAACAGAGAATGACAATGCTGTACCAAATAAAGCAAAAAGTAATGGTGTTTTCATAATAAGGATCCCTCTAATCAAATAAAAAATATACTGTGATTAGCATACATAAACAGCACAATAATTGAATGAGTTGAACATCCTTTTTTATCAGGAGTTTATTCCTAATAAATGTGACAGTTCTGTCATATTTGGCTATAGGAACAGTTAGCTTTTTTCGTGTGTTTCTTGAATGACCTCTGCCAGTTCTTGCTCAATACTTTCATCAATCGATAAATCTTTAATATTTGTATTGCTACCAGCATAGGGATCATTATAAATAGCTAGGTCAAATTTATCTTCGCTTTTTGCTACTACTGTTGATACCACTGCATCACCAGAAATATTAACGACAGTTCTAATCATATCCATCAAACGATCTACACCTAAAACTAAGCCAATACCCTCAACAGGCAAACCTACTTGCACAAATACCATAGAGAGCATGATTAAGCCCACACCTGGAACACCAGCAGTACCGATTGAAGCTAAAACAGACATAAGAATGACAGTTAGGTAGCCTATAAGGCCAAGATCAACCCCATAGATATTAGCAATAAATACAGTGGCGACGCCTTGCATAATCGCTGTGCCATCCATATTAATGGTTGCACCAAAAGGCACTGTAAAAGAGGCAACCGAGTTATTGACACCTAATCGTTCAGTTACTGTTCGAAGCGTAACTGGAATAGTGGCGTTGGAACTAGCAGTGCTAAATGCAAAGACCTGAGCATTACGAATCTTTCTAAGAAAAACTCGCGGGCTTAAACCAGAAAACAACTTAAGTACGATCATCAGTGTTATGAATAAATGAATGAGTAGGGCAGAGACCAATACCATCACATAGCCTGCTAATTGGCCTAATAATTCAAAGCCTAATTCAGCCATTGATTTGGCGATTAATGCGAATACAGCATAGGGTGCAACAGTCATTATTATAGTGACCATCTTCATCATGACTTCATTAGCGACTTCAGCGCCTTCAATTAAACCTTTTGATTTTCTACCAACCATTAGTAAGCTGATACCAGCTAGAATCGAAAAGAAAATCAGAGGCAACATATCTCCATTTGCCATTGCCTTAATTGGATTGGTGGGAATGATATTAATCAATACATCTGAAATGGGGGGGGCTGTTTTAACAGCAAATTGAGCTGATGATGTTAGCCCCATACCCTCACCTATACCAACTGACGCCGCTAAACTAATACCAAGCGTAATGGCAATTGCAGTTGTTAATATATAAAGTGCGAGAGATTTAGACCCAACTCTACCTAATGTATTTATATTGCCAATGCCACAGACACCACAAATCAGAGAGAAAAACACCAGAGGTACAACCAGCATTTTCAAGGCATTAATAAACATTTTACCGATGACAAAAAAAAGTCCATCAACGATATATGTATTTACAAAACTATCACTTGTATTTAGATCTAAGATGTTGATTGTGAGGCCAACAATACTTCCTAGAAACATGCCGATAAGTACTTTCTTTGTTAGGCTTTGTTTGCTTTGTTCAGACATATTACTAAAACTGCTCGATTGATGAAGTTACGACTAATCTAACAGTTTAAGAAAATAATGGAAGTGATGATATTGTTTTAATGGGCTTCATGAATAAATGCACTTAGATAGCAGTATTTAGTAGGTAGAACAATATAGTTCAAACAAACTTTAAAAGCAGACACCAGATGTAAAGAGAGTAATTTAAAGCCGCAGCATTAATAAAAACTAAGCTTGTAAGCGTTCATTTATAGAATGATCTCTAGCACGATTATGAATATCGATTGTTCGACGACCATAAGGGATTTTTCGTATGTTGTTAGCAGAAGAGGTGTTATTCACATCAAATTTTCTTCTATCGAAATTAGTACGTCTATCAGCATAGTGTTTGAACGTACAGGTGCAGTTTGTGTGGGAATCTGAATTTACTAGGAGTGATTGAACATCTTGAGATAATATTCGTTTGCCTGCATTTTTTGACAATGGGCAATTGCAGTTGTCACCTGCAATAATTTCGGTGGCACGAAAATCTATTTAATTCACTCCTTGGCTTACTTAATTCATTCCGTTGAATGTCAGTTATTACATAAGAGTTTAATATCTACAAATAATATTAATCTAAATGTATAAAATTACTTAATTGTCTGCTTATCTATAGTCTTTTGTCAAAAATAATTCTTGGTATGATCCAAAATAATACTAATACGATAATTATTTTAAATGGTAAATATCTTAACTTCGTTCAATTGAAACAACGGTAAGTTAAATTCTAATTAAAGGTAAAGCGATATAAGTATATAAATTTAGTGAACGACATCATGAAATAGACTGTTAATTTAAAAGTACCTTATCAATCCTGATACTATCTCTTAGCCCTTAAAACAGGTGTATTACATGACACTAACTAGCTCTTAATATGTGAACTACCTAACTCAAGACTGTGAGTTTAGATCATACATTACAGTTAAAGTAGTAAATAGAAGTGTTTAACTCTGCTACCTAAGGAATTTCAAGTATCAATGATACGAATTAATATTGTTATCGCACTGATTGTTGCGACGATTACTTATAGCTTTTTGGCTTATATTAACCGGCCTGAAATGGAACCAACTTGGCCTGATATTATCCAAGGATTTTCATTTTCACCGATGCGGGCAGAGCACAATCCGATAGAAGGACATGTGGCTACACTAGAACAAATCGAACAAGATATCGCACTATTAGCGGGTAAAACTCATGCGATTCGCACCTATACTGTCGATGGATCATTAGCCAGTGTGCCTGCACTAGCCCAAAAGCATAATTTGAATGTTGCACTCGGAGGCTGGATTGACAGCCGTCTTGAGCAAAACTTAATTGAAGTTGAAAATGTAATTAATATTGCTGATAAAAACCGTGGCAATGTTGTTCGTGTACTAGTCGGTAATGAAGTTATTTTACGAAATGATGTGCCGATAGGTCAGTTAGGTCAATACCTTGAGTATGTTCGTTCAGAATTAGCTGTGCCGGTTAGTACTGCTGAGCCATGGCATGTTTGGGTTGAACATCCTGAGCTAGCAAACTACGTGGATTATATTGCAGTACATATGCTGCCTTATTGGGAAGGCGTGGATAATAAAATTGCGGTTGATTACATTATCGATAAAATGCACCGGCTTGAAGTTCTCTTTCCTGATAAGCCTATCGTTATTGCTGAAGTGGGCTGGCCAAGTCATGGACGTACAAGGCAGTCAGCTATTGCTGATGAAGCTGAGCAAGCAAAATTTCTTCGTCGCTTTATCGATAGAGCTGAAAAAGAAGGTTATGTATATTACTTAATGGAAGCCTTTGACCAGCCTTGGAAGCGCGATTTAGAAGGCGATGTTGGTGCGTATTGGGGCGTGTACGATGTTGAGCGTAATGCTAAATTCGAGTTTGTAAAACCTATAGTAGGTTTACCTCAATGGCAAACTTTAGCAATGATTTCAATTTTTCTTGCGGCGATAATTTTTGCTTTTTTATTGTCTGACTCACTGACGTTAAATCGCCGAGGCCGTATATTCCTGGCAATGATTGCTTACTTATTAACGACCGTGGTTGTCTGGATAGCCTATGATTATTCACGCCAATATATGACTGTGAGTGGCATTGTCGTTGGGCTATTTATGATGGTCGGTATGCTAGGCGTTATTATGGTTCTGTTAATTGAAGCGCATGAATGGGCTGAAACACTTTGGGTAAAAGGTCGTCGTCGTGAATTAAAACCAATAATTATGGAAGAAAGTAAATTACCAATGGTATCGATTCATGTGCCTGCATATGACGAACCTCCTGAAATGCTAAAAGTAACACTCAATGCCTTGGCGAACCTTGATTACCCGCGTTATGAAGTGCTAGTTATTGATAATAATACTAAAGATGAAAATGTCTGGAAGCCAGTAGAGGCACATTGCCAAGCATTAGGTGAACAGTTTCGTTTCTTCCATAAATCACCCTTGGCTGGCTTTAAGGCAGGCGCGCTAAACTTTGCATTAGCTGAAACATCTGAACGAGCTACGGTTATTGCGGTAATTGATAGTGATTATTGTGTTGATACACAATGGTTGCGCGATCTTGTACCCCAATTTAGTGACGCTGATGTTGCTATTGTCCAAGCACCCCAAGATTATAGTGATCTGTCAGAGAATGCCTTTAAAGCGATGTGCTTTGCTGAATACCGAGGCTTCTTTCATATTGGTATGGTCACACGAAACGAGCGTAACGCCATTATTCAACATGGCACCATGACAATGGTCAGGCGAACAAATCTAGAGCAAGTTGGTGGTTGGAGTGAACATACTATTACCGAAGATGCAGAGCTCGGCTTTATGATTTTTGCTGAAGGCTATAAAGCTATTTATACATCTAAAAGCTACGGTAAAGGCGTGATGCCAGATAGTTTTTTTGATTATAAAACACAGCGTTTTCGCTGGGCCTATGGTGCTATGCAGATTTTACGTCAGCATACTTCAGTACTATTAAACAAAGTACCTAGCAAATTAACCACCGGGCAACGTTATCATTTTATGGCAGGATGGTTACCGTGGGTAGCAGATGGGATTAATTTAGTCTTTAACTTTGCTGCCTTGATGTGGTCTATAGCGATTATCACGATGCCAAATGAAATTGACCCGCCATTGGTAATCTTTTCAATTCTTCCATTGGCTTTATTCACGTTTAAAATTGCCAAGCTGATATACCTATATCATGGCGTACAAATTGTTGGCTCGATTCGAGAGACAGTGGCGGCTGCTTTATCAGGTTTAGCGTTATCACATACGATAGCCAAAGCTATGTGGTTAGGTTTATTTACAGATGGCCGACCATTTGTAAGAACTCCTAAACTTGAACAGTCTGTTGCTTTCATTAAGGCGATTGGTTCTGCCTCAGAAGAAACATTAATTATGATCGCGTTATGGTTATCAGCGGGCGTAATTTACTGTACATTGCCAATTGACACTTTAGATATACTACTTTGGGTTTTAGTGTTATTAGTACAATCTTTACCGTATTTTTCTGCATTGTTAGTGTCAATTATCAGTGCATTTCCAAGACTGAAATCAGGCTGGATTACAGCTGGAAAATAAAAAATGTGCAATTATTAACAGTGTTGTAAAGTTAAACTTGATGTATAAATATTTCGGAGCAGGCGGAAGGATGTTTCTGAATTTAGTTCCTCGGTTCATGGAGGAAATATCATAACAATTATTTAAATATCTGATAATGTTACATTTAAAAAAAATGTAACTACACAACGATAAGGGGGGGGGGGCGAGTTTCTATGAGTGATAAAGAGAAAACCTTAACGGTCGATAACATTAATTTCCAAACCTTGGCAGAAGATGCGCCGGTTACACTTTGGCTTACAGATGTTGTTGGCAAGGTTATTTTTACCAATAATCAATATAAAAACTTTATTGGTCGTGAAAAAGTAGAAAAAATGGGTGGCGATGCTTGGTTTCATGCATTGCATCCTGATGATAAGGACTACTGTCTAACTGTTTTTAAAGATGCCTTTGAGACCTTTAAGCCGTTTACTATGGAATATCGACTTAGAAGACGTGATGGTGAGTACAGGAATTTTATTGATCATGGCGAACCATATATAGATGATCTCGGAAAATTTTCTGGTTTTGTCGGTTCATCAACAGATATTACAGAACAAAAAATGTCTGAAGATCAATTAAAAAAATCTCATGATGAACTGACGCAATATAACGAGGAAATGAACTTAATTAATCAACTGAACTCATATCTACAAGTGTGTCGTTCAATAGATGAAACTTATCCAATAGTATCCTATTATTCCGAACAAATTTTCCCCGACTGTACCGGTTCGCTCTACCTGTTTAATGATAAAAAAACAGTAGTAGAGTCCATGGCTATATGGGGAACTGATCCAGTTAAGAGTGCTAATGTTATCGACCCTGATGATTGTTGGTCATTACGACAAGGCAAGGAGCATACTGCATTAGATAATGATGAACGATTACGTTGCAAACATGTTGAAGATGGGGTGTTGAATTATATATGTGAACCTATCATTGCTCAGGGTGAGATGCTAGGTATGCTTCATATTGAATTTTTAAAGATAGGTGATGATAAACATCACTACATGGAATCGAGAAAGCGCCTGATCAAAATAGCTGCAGATAACCTTGCATTATCTTTAGTAAGTTTGAAATTACGAGAAGCACTTCAGAGCCAATCTGTTCGAGATCCTATGACAATGTTATTTAACCGTCGACATATGGAAGAAACCCTCGACCGTGAAATTCTTAGGTGTGCCAGAAGTAAACAGGGCCTTGGCGTAATAATGTCAGATATTGATCATTTTAAATCGTTTAATGATCAATATGGACATGATGCTGGTGATATTGTTTTGATTGAATTTTCTAAAGTACTTATTGAAAGCTTTAGAGGTAGCGACATTGTATGTCGCTATGGTGGAGAAGAGTTTATCATCATTATGCCTGAAAGCACTGCAGATATTGTCATAAAACGTGCAGAAGAATTGTGTAAGGAAATAAGTAAATTAGAACTTTTGTATGATGGTAAGCCTCTGCCCCAGATTACCGCTTCATTTGGTGTCGCATACATAGACAATGCTGTTGTGGAAAAATCACTACTACTTAAAGCTGTTGATTTAGCACTTTATGAGGCCAAAGACTCGGGAAGAAATCGGGTCGTGGTTTCGAACACAGATTTTGCTAAGAGTGATGAATAGATGGCGCTCTTCAATTAATGTTTTAGCAATAACTAGTTATTATTTTTCTCATAGAGAGATGAAGAGATTTTTAGGATTTTGTTTGATTGAAAAACAAACTGCCAACGACGGCCACCTTTTTGTCGCCATAGGATAGCTGCGCGGATCCCACACAATAATAAGGCCCGAATACGATTAACATTATCCGCTTGCTGTAAAAAAGAAGGGTCACCTTGTACTTGGATCCTTGGCGTTAATTCACTGATAGTTCGATGATAAGCATCAGCAAACCGGGCTATGACTTGGGGATTGTTGATATCACCAAAATACTCAATTTGCTGTGGAATTTGATCGATTTCTCGACTGATTAAGTCCATCATTGCTGGTCGCTTGGCTAGCCGACGTTCTAGGTGTAATAAGCTGATGG